>JAYVSG010000279.1:0-4366 GCA_043775535.1 Candidatus Omnitrophota bacterium | reverse complement strand
TTCTTTCCTTTGAAATTCTTTTTTGCGCAGACCATCTTCAGCGACCAGAACAGCCAGGTATCGGCGCACGCCATCAAGGAACAGATCCAGGAACTCATCGAGGACGAAGACAAGAACTCGCCTTTGTCCGACCAAGAAATTCAGGATCATTTTGAATCGAAGGGTTTACGTCTGGCACGGCGAACATTGAGCAAATACCGTCAAGCGCTCAACATCCCCCCATCCCATCTGCGGAAAGAGACTTAATCTTTGCGGCTGTAATCGTCCTGCAAACGGATGATATCTTCTTCGGTGAGCACTTCCCCGCAGGCAACTTCAATAAAAACCAACTTCACAGTGCCGGTATTGCCGATACGGTGAACCGCGCCTAAGGGCACATCAACGACCACGCCCGCCTTGACCGGGATGTCCTTGCCGTCAACCACGGCCAAGCCTTCACCGGCAACAACGATCCACTTCTCAGAGCGGTGCTGGTGCTTCTGCAGGCTCAAACGGCCTTGAGGATTGACCTCAATGCGCTTGACCCATACACCTGGTTCCTGATGCATTTTGTAGTATTTGCCCCAAGGGCGTTCGGAATGTTCGATCGTCATGGCTTGGATTGTACAAAAAATTGGCTGATTTGACCAGATAAATTATCCAAATCTCTGGAAGTGTGGACGGTCGATACAAAAAATGCTTCTAGGTCTGCAGGCGGCCAGTAAATGCCCTGCGCCAATAAATGATGGAACAAGGCGCTGTATGTCTTGTCCGAAGAAGCTGCCCGGGCATCGGTGTAATCATTGACCGCCGCCTTCCTGAAACGGATGCTCACCATGCTTTTATAATTGGCCAAATGCGCCGGCACACCACACTGTATTAACGTCTTGTTGGTCTTGATGACGAAATCATCACAGAGCGCGTTCAATTTCTTATATACAGCCGGCGTCAAATTCTTCAGAACAGCCAACCCCGTACGCATGACCAGAGGATTTCCGGCAAAGGTCCCCGCCTGGTACACACCACCCAATGGCGCCAAATGGCCCATGATGTCGGCCCGTCCACCGTAGGCACCAACGGGAAATCCCCCACCGATGATCTTGCCCAGACAGGTCATGTCCGGGACAATGCCCATATCAGCCTGCACCCCGCCCAGGTTGGTGCGAAAGCCGGTCATCACCTCATCAAAGATGAGCACAATGCCATATTTTTTGGTCAAAGCCCTCAGGGTTTTTAAGAACTCCTTGGCCGGGACAATGACTCCCATGTTACCCGCCACGGGTTCAAGGATAACACAGGCAATGTCCTTCCAATGGCGTTCGATGACGATCGTCAATTCGGCGCTGTCATTGTACGGCAGGCTTAATGTGTTTTGCAGATGGGCCGCAGGAATACCCTGACTGGACGAGGCGGGCAAACTGGCAACACCTGAACCGGCCGTGGCCAAAAGATCATCAAAATGGCCGTGGTAACAGCCGTCGAATTTGACCACCTTATTGCGTTTGGTAAAACCGCGCGCCAAACGGATGGCGCTCATGGTCGCTTCCGTACCGGAATTGACAAAACGTATCTTATCCATCGAGGGGACATGCGTGGTGATGAATTGGGCTATTTCGATCTCAGGTTTGGTCGTAGCGCCAAAGCTGCTTCCCAAGGCGATGGCTGTCTTTGCGGCCTTACGCGCATCAGGATGATCGTGCCCCAAGATCAATGCGCCCCAGGACAGGCAATGATCCGTATAGGCATTGCCATCGACATCGAAAAGTTTGGAGCCGCGGCCGTGATCCATGACCAAAGGATTTCCACCGACCGAATTAAATGCCCTGACCGGACTGTTCACTCCCCCGACCATGACCTTGCGGGCTTTTGCGATACAGGCATTGGAATTTTTCGTTCTCATTTGATCCACGTCAAGGCATCCTGGGCATGATAGGAGATGATGATGTCGGCCCCGGCCCGTTTGATGCTTAATAAGGTCTCAAGGACAATGGCTTTCTCATCCACCCACCCTTTTTGCGCGGCAGCCTTGATCAGGCTGTATTCACCACTCACATTATAGGCCACGATGGGAACGGTCATTTCCTTCCGAAGCATGGACACAATATCCAAATAGGCCAGGGCGGGCTTGACCATGACCATGTCCGCCCCTTCCTTAACATCCTGGCGTGCTTCTTTAAGGGCTTCCCTCGTGTTGGCGGGATCCATTTGATAGGTCTTGCGGTCACCGAATTCAGGCGCAGAATGGGCAGCTTCACGGAAAGGACCATAATAGGCCGACGCATACTTGACCGCATAGGACAGGATGCCGGTATCGATCAGTCCCTCTTTATCCAATGCGTCACGGATGGCCTTGATGCGAAAATCCATCATGTCCGACGGAGCGACCATGTCCGCACCGGCATGGGCGTGAGCCAGAGCCATCCGGGCCAGGACAGGCAAGGTCGCATCATTATCGATCCTGCCCTCATGCACCAGGCCGCAATGACCGTGGGTCATATAGGCACAAAGGCAGACATCACTGATCACAACGCAATCAGGGAAATTCTTCTTAATGGCCTTGATGGCCTGGACAACGATGGACTTTTCGGAATACGCATGCTTTCCCGTCGCATCCTTCTCAGAACTAACACCAAATAGGACGGCTCCCTTGCCACCCAAACGGATATACACCTCGATCTCTTTGAGCAGGAGGTCCAGCGAAAAACGGCTGATGCCAGGCATGGACGCGATCGATTCTTTCTTGTTCTTTCCGGCGATCACGAAGAATGGCTGCAAAAGATCATTAACGCCCAATGTGGTCTCACGCACCAGCTCCCTCATGGTCTTGGAAGCGCGCAATCTGCGAAAACGATTATTCATCAGTGGATCACCTTTGCCGTATACCCGGCTTGTTTAAGGGTTTGTTCCGTGACCGGGCCTTTGGCCAGGATCTCCCAATGGCCGGGGATGCTCTCATAATCTTCGAGGAAATTCGTCACGGTCGACGGGCTGGTAAAGACAATTCCGGAAATATCCGCGTCGGAGGGCAGGTCACGGTATTCCGGTTTGCTATTAAAATACACGGTCCATTCCGCGACCACGGCACCCTTCCCTTCCAAGGCTTCCTTTAAGAAAGGATTCGGCAAGGACGAACGCGGCAGGAGTATTTTCTTACCCTGCAAAACAACCTGTCCATCCACTGCTTTGAACAATCCTTGCGCCGTCTCTTCCGTTGCCATGATCTGGGGCGTGATGCCAAATCCTGCCAGGATACGGGCGGTGTGCCGGCCGATAACGGCAAAGGCCTTGACCTTAACATCTTCCAAAGGTCTCAATCCAAGGATGAGCTTCATAAAATGTCTGACTGCCGAAGGACTCGTCAATACCACCAGATCAGCGGCCACAAGATCCTCGTTCAAGCGGATGCATTGGACGGCATCCAATGCCACGGTCTTGATCTCGATCATGGGCAAGGGGACGATGCGTCCCAGGGCCGTATAAAGCTCAGGATTCGTGCCGCAATGCAGCAATGCTTTCTGGGGCCGCGCTTTATAAAAGTTCACTGTATTGCCCGCAACGATCAAGGCCGGAGGTTTAAGTCCTGCCTGATATGTCAGCTTCTCAATATCAGCCAGGGTCCCCTGCACAATGCGTTCATCCGGACGGGTACCGTTGGAAATGATCATCACGGGCGTATCCCTGACCCATCCCGCTTGGCCCATGCCTTCAACGATCTCTTTTAATTTGGTCAAACCCATCAGAAATATGAGAGTATCTGCCGACGGGATACGCACCGGCCTGATCCCGGTCTTGTCCTCATCTTCCTCATGGGCACTGACAAAAGCAACGGACTGGGAAACCCCACGCGCGGTCAAAGGCACACCCAAATAAGACGGGATGCCGGTGGCGGAACTGATGCCCGGCACCACATCGACGTCAATGTGGTAACTGTTCAAATATAGGATCTCATCCGCACCGCGGCCGAATACCAGGGGATCGCCGCCTTTGAGCCTCACCACATCCTTACCCTCCAGGGCCTTGACCTTGATCAGGCGTGAAAGCTCGTCCTGCGATAAGGTATGGTCGCCTTTTCGTTTTCCTGCATAAATGTGTTCGGCCTGGGGCGCATATTTCAAGAGGTCTTTGTCGACGAGATAATCATAAAAAACGCAATCGGCCTGTTCCAGAGCCTTGATGGCCTTGACCGTGATCAGGTCCGGATCACCCGGACCGGCACCGACGAGCGCGATCGAACCGGTCACGCCGTGACTCCTCGGCGGCTGCGCTTCCGCGTCCAATCGTCGCCCACTTCGCCGTCGCTCGCACCGTCGACCGCACTCGCTGCGCTCACGCGTCCACCGCCACTTCATTCGCTCGGCGACGCTTCACGACCGGGTTGGGAAGCAGC
>JAYVSG010000278.1:0-13043 GCA_043775535.1 Candidatus Omnitrophota bacterium | reverse complement strand
CCTTCCCCTTATTCTTCTCTAACGCGAGATAATCTTGTTCCAACATGACCTTTAAGTGACTGCCGGTGACGAATGCTGTCTGCTCATGCTCAAAAACGTCAGCCTTGTCGGCCATGATCCAGACCTTGTTGAAGGTGTTGACGGGGATCTCGGTGGTGCCATAGAGCTGTTGTGCCTTGGCATAGACCTTGTCCCAAAATGTCTTGCCTAATTCTTTCTCGGGATAAATAAGCGAAGCGGTGATCTGTTTTAGAAGATAGTCTTGGGCCAGGAGATCCCTGCCCATTTCGGTCTGGCTTAAAGTCTCAGGAATGATACGGTCTTTTTCATAAGGGGAAAGATTGACCCAGACGTCCTTATCAGGGATGGCCAATCCGGCCAGGAAATATTTGATGAGCTTTTCGCCCTCTTCTTTTAATTCCGTACCCGCCGCATGGCCTTCGCCCGGATCAACGATAAAATCGAAAAGAAAAGGATTATCTTTATGGACGGTCAAACCCCGGATCATCACCGGCACATAGGCAGGGCTTAAAGCAACCATGCTCCCCGGCTCAGGAAGCCCAAGCAAAGGCGCAGCATGGGCCTGAGGTATGGGTAGGGAGGAGATGCCAAAGGTGAGGATCAAGAGCACGGAAAGCGCTTTTTTGAGCATGTGAAAAGATACCATGCCCCAAACGATTGTCAACCCGACGGAAGGAATGAAACCTTATGCAATATATGAAGTTACGTAATATGCTGCGGAGGACGAATAAATAAAACTCTCTTTTAAGCTCAATGGCAGGCGCAACCGCCCCCGCAAGGGCCGGCTGGTTTGGCCGTAGGCGCGGCTGCGGGCTTGCTGTCGGTCGGGGTTTTCTTCTTATAATCGGTTTCGTAGAAACCGGAGCCCTTGAAGATCATGCCGGAACCGCCGCCGATCAGACGCACCAGTTTGTTCTTGCCGCATTTGGGACATTTGGTGAACTTGGCATCGGTCATGCCTTGCAGCTCTTCGAAGTCATGGCCGCAGGCGGAACATTCATATTGGTAGGTAGGCATGTTATTTGAACGCTTTCTTGAATTTGCTCTTCAATGAATTGCCGCCGGCTTCACCGGACTCCTTGGCGAATTCTTCCATCAATTCACGCTGGCGTCCGTTCAAATGTTCCGGCACTCCCAGCATGACGCGCACATAAAGATCGCCATTGCCGTCGTGGTGGTGCACATCCGGCATGCCGTGGCCGCGCAGACGGAAAACCTTGCCGCTCTGCGTGCCCGCAGGCACCTTCATCACGACCTTCTCTTTCAAACTGTCGATGGTGATCTCGCCCCCTAAGGCCGCCTTGAAGAACGGCACATTGAGATCGGTCGTCAGGTCATTGCCCTTACGGTGGAACACCGCATGGTCCTGGATCTTGATGAAAAGATACAGGTCGCCGTTACCGGCCGCGCCCGCTTCACCTTCACCGCGAATGCGCAATTGCGAATCATTGTCCACACCGGCCGGTATCTTGACCTCGACGGTGCGGGTAACGCGCGTCAGCCCCTGGCCTGAACATTCCGGACATTTCTCGGTAATGGTCTTGCCCGAACCCTTGCACTGGCTGCAGGTCTGTGCCATGCGGAAGAACCCGCTCGACATGATGACCTGGCCCTGGCCCCTGCAGGTGGCGCAGGTCTTTAAAGCCTTGCCATCCTTGGCCCCGGTGCCGTCGCAAGACTTGCAATGGTCATAGCGCGGGTACTTGATGTCCTTCTTGACGCCGCTATAGGCTTCCTCAAGGGTGAGCTCGGTCTCATACTGGATGTCGCGGCCGCGTGAACGCCCGCCACCGCCTCCACCACCGCCGAACCCGAATTGCTCGCCGAACATGCGGCCTAAAATATCACCCATGTCCATGCCGGAGAAATCCGCACCGCGGAAGATGTCTTCGGAGGTGTAATTCTGGTCGACACCCTGGTGGCCGTACTGGTCGTAGGTCTCTTTCTTCTTGGGATCGGACAGGACGCCGTAGGCTTCCGAGATCTCCTTGAATTTTTCCTCAGCAGCCTTCTTTTCCGCTTCAGGCACGCGGTCCGGATGGTATTTGAGCGCGAGTGACCGGTAGGCCTTCTTGATATCAGCCAAGACAGAGCCCTTGGGCACGCCTAGAATCTCATAATAATCCCGCTTAGACATTATTTCCCGTCAACTTTCCAAGAACTCATTAACGGGGAATGAATCCTTTTCTGGATATTGTCTGTAGGAGGCTTCATTTATCCGAACTCGCCTTGAAATCAGCGTCGATGACATCATCTTTCTTGCCGCCCTGGTCATTCGCGGGCTGTTCGCCTTGCGCACCGGCATCAGGACCGGCCTGCTCTGCCTGCCCCTGTGCGGCCGTTGCCTTATAGGCTTCTTCCGCCAATTTATGGCTGGCCTTCTGCAAGGATTCGGTCGCGGCCTTGATCTTTTCCGCATCCTTGTCCTTGATGGCATCCTTAAGCGCGGCCAATTCTTTCTCGGTTGCTTCCTTGTCGCCGGCAGAAACCTTATCGCCGTAATCCTTGAGCGCCTTCTCGGTCGAGTAGACCAGGGTATTGGCCTGGTTCATCATCTCGGCCTCATCGCGGCGCTTCTTGTCCTCGTCGGCAAACTTTTCCGCTTCGGTGACCATCTTCTTAATGTCTTCTTCGGACAATTTGGTCTTGGCCGTGATCTGGATCTTCTGTTCCTTGCCCGTGGCCTTGTCCTTGGCACCGACGTGCACGATGCCATTGGCATCGATGTCAAAGGTGACCTCGATCTGCGGGACGCCGCGCGGTGCCGGCGGGATGCCGACTAAGTCAAAGCGTCCGAGCTCGGTATTGTCATTGGCCATCTGACGCTCACCCTGCAGGACACGGATGGTGACCGCGGTCTGGTTCTCCTCAGCAGTCGAGAACACTTGGGATTTCTTGCTGGGGATGGTGGTGTTGCGGTCGATCAATTTGGTGAAGACGCCGCCCATGGTCTCGATCCCCAGGGACAACGGGGTAACGTCGAGCAAGAGGACGTCCTTGGCATCGCCGGTGATGATGGCAGCCTGGATCGCAGCACCCAGGGCCACACACTCCATGGGATCAATGCCGCGTTCGATCTTCTGACCGACCTCATTCTCCAGGAAGGTCTGCACGACGGGCATACGGGTGGGTCCGCCGACCAATACCACGCGGTCGACCTTGATGTCCTCGCCCAATTTGGCAGATGCGTCCTTGATGGCCTGACGCACAGGACCACGGCAGCGGTCGACGAGCGGGGCGATCAGGTTCTCGAGCTTGGAACGTTCGATCTTGATGTTCAAATGCTTGGGGCCGGAGGCATCGGCCGTGATGTACGGCAGATTGACCTCGGTCTCGATCGTCGAAGAAAGCTCGACCTTGGCCTTTTCAGCCGCTTCACGCAGACGCTGGAAGCTCATCTTGTCATTGCGCAGGTCAACACCGCTTTCCTTCTTGAACTCGGCGATGATATAGTCAATGAGGGCATTGTCCATGTCCGTACCGCCCAGCTGATTGTCGCCAGAGGTGGACAAGACCTCAAAGGTCGCGGCCTTGTTGGCTTCGTCCCAGCCCATTTCAAGGATGGTCACGTCGAGCGTACCGCCACCCAGGTCAAAGACCATGATCTTCTGTTCCTTGCCTGCTTTGTCGAGGCCATAGGCCAGACATGCGGCAGTAGGTTCGTTGATGATGCGCAGCACCTTGAGGCCGGCGATCTCGCCCGCGTCCTTGGTGGCCTGACGCTGATTGTCATTGAAATACGCCGGGACGGTGATGACGACCCCGTCGATCTGGTCGCCCAAAAATTTCTCGGCGTCGGACTTGATCTTCTGCAGGATGAAGGCGCTGATCTGCTGGGGGGTGTATTCCTTGCCCAAGACCTTGAATTTATGGTCGGTGCCCATCTTGCGCTTGGCAGCGTAAATGGTGCCTTCCGAGTTGATGGGGGCCTGGCGGCGGGCCGGTTCACCGACGAGCAATTGCCCGTCCTTGGTGAAGGCCACGAACGACGGGAACGCCTTACCTGATGCCACGCCGGCGCCTTCTGCCGACGGGATGATTACGGGGCGGCCGCCTTCCATGACCGCTGCTGCTGAATTCGACGTACCTAGATCAATACCGATAACACGAGCCATATATACCTCCGGTTTAACTATTAATGTTCTTGGCGACTTTTACTTTAGCTGTCCGGACAACGCGCCCGGCCAGGGTATAACCTTTTTGGAATTCTTCCATCACACTGCCGTCGGGATGGTCCGGTGTTTCTGCCTGCATCAAGGGTTCATGCCGGTTGGGGTCGAACACCTTGCCGACCGTTTCCATCGGTTCAACCTCATAACGCTTCAATAATTCACGCATATTGCCTGTCACCATGTCCAGGCCTTTGACCAAGACCTCGTCCTTACCTTCCTTGGACTTGGCCGCGGACAAGGCGCGCTCCAGGTCGTCGTAGATGCTCAGGAACTCGACCACGATCTCTTCATGCGCATAGCGGATAATCTCGGATTTCTCACGCTCCTGGCGCTTGCGCATGTTATCGAATTCAGCGAGCAGCCGGACATGCTTGTCCTTCTCCGCCGCTAATTGTTCCTTGAGGACTTCCGCCTCGGAAGGTTTTTGTTCTGTGGACAAAAGCTCTTCCTGAGGTTGTTGAACGTTTTCGTCCATAAACCTGATGTTCCTTCTCTTATTTGCTCAATAATCCGGAGATGTAATCGAGAGCGGAAACCACGCGGTCATACTGCATGCGCGTCGGGCCCAACACTGCGATACGTCCTCTGACACCATCTTTTTCAAAACAGGACACCGCCAAGGAGCAGCTGTCCATTTCCTTCAAGGCCATTTCATGGCCGATATACACCGCCGTGCGCTTGCTCAGGTCGCGGTTGATCAACTCCAAAAGCTGCCCTTTTTCTTCAAGGATGTTCAAGATCGCGCGGATCTTTAAAATATCGGTCTGTTCGGGATAATCCACCACATAGCTGGTCCCTTTCAGGATGATCTTGCTTTCCCAGCCATCCACGGAAATGATCGCCGTATAATGCGTCAGGTCGGAAAGCGCCTGGGACGTCCTCTCCATCAATTGTTCCAGCTGATTGCGGTAACGCTTGCATTCCTGTTCGATCAGGTGTTTTTCTTCTTCCAACAGCTGGATCTCATGCATCAAATGGTCGACATAATACCGGTAACCCTGGGACGTCGGCATGCGCCCTGCCGAGGTGTGGGGATGGCTCAGATACCCGTCTTCTTCCAATTCTGCCAGGATATTGCGCACCGTGGCCGGAGACACGTCCAGTTTGTACTGCTCCGTGATCAATTGCGAACCAACAGGATTGACCGTCTTGATATACTGGCTGATGACAATGGCCAGTATACGGTCTTTGCGCTGTTGAAGTTCTTTTTGTCGGTCATTCATAATTAGCACTCTCAATATCTATCTGCTAAAAGTATAGCAAATCCCGTCATTTTGTCAAGTAAAGTCGATGGGCTACTTTTTGGGGATGGGGGCCAAGCTCAATTCAACCACAATGGCCTTGTGCTTGAAATAAAAGAAGCTTAACTCGTGCTTGGTCTTCTGTTCGGTGTTGTATTCCACACCCTCGGCAATGCTGTTCTTGTAATTGCGGGGCTTGGAAAGCACCAGTGGAGCATAACCGCGGTCGGACAATTCCTTTGTCAAACCATCAGCGACCACCTGGCAGAACTGGCCGCAGGCAGACATCATGGATGCATCATCTTCATCATCGGCAAATTTGAGTTCCAGGGCTTTGAAGAACTTGGAGGCGTTCTCTGTTTCAAGGTAGACGACCAGTGCGCCCTTGGTCTTAATGTGCTTGTCCGCCTCTGCCTGGGTGGTATAAAAATTGATCGCCGCCATGTAGCAGGTATTCTTGAGCTTCTCCAGGCCGGCAGCACGCATGCGACCGTCGTACTCCACAATGTCCGTAGCTTCCACCGCAGGATCTTGGGAGGGGACGATGTTCGACGCCTTGCCCAGGACGTCCTGCATCGTGGATAAAAGCGCAGCTGACAACATTTGCGGATCAAGATCTCTACTGGTCCAAGCCATACATCTCCTCTTTAAGTAGGATTATAATATATCTTTTCGGATAACAATTGATTATCTGCATTATATTCCCGATGGTAGCGGAGGGCATCGTCCTTGTATTCATCCTCGCTGCGCACAATGCCCTCTTCATCATAGGTCTTGAACTTGCCCTGGCGCTTACCATCCTCGAAAAGCCCCTCATATTTGGTCTTGCCGTTGGGATGGTATTCCCGAGCCATACCCTCTTCCTTATCCGCCGCGATCCTGACCTCGGACATGAGCTTGCCGTCCTCATAAAATTGCTGCCATTTCTCGTCGTCCTTAAGGCCGCCCTTGTAACGGACCCTGCTTAGGACAGCACCGCTCTCATAATAATCGACGGCCAGGCCTTCCAGCTTATCATCCTTGAAATGCACCTCACGCGACAATTTGCCGCTGGTGTAGAATTCACGCCCCAGGCCGTTCTTCAAGCCATTGACGCTCTTATAGGCGCCCTTGATCTGCCCGTTGGGATGGTATTCCCTGAGCAGGCCGGTCTGCTTGCCTTTCTTATATTCATATTCATAGCGCAGGGCTCCTGTTTCACTGAAATATTCCCTGGATACGCCATTCTCCTTGCCCCAATTGAAATGCCGGTCACGCCAGAGGCGGCCCAGCTCATCGTATTCCTTGGTCAACCCGTCCTGCACGCCCTTGACATACTCGATCTCAGCCTGGGGTTTGCCGCTTTTATAATACAAGGTGGAAAGGCCGTGCAATTTGCCTTCTTGGTAAAATGACCTGACCTTCATGGTCCCATCGGGCCAATAACCAAGGGCCATGCCTTGCAGCTGGCCGTTGAGATAGGATCCGGTGCCATCGATGCGGCCGTCCGAATAAAAGGTACGGAAATGGCCGTTGGGCCTGCCCATCTGATATTCGACCGTGCGCTTCAGCGCCCCTTTGTCATCATATTTATTGTAAAAACCGTCCTTGATGGGTTCGGCGGCAGAACACAGGTGGGCAAAAAGAAGGAACCCGGCTATTAAACAGGCAATACGCATGTTTTTAATTTAGCCGGGTTCCGGGGAATAGTCAAAATAAATTGTCCGGATTATTGGACATCAAAGACCAGGTCATCCCCCTGGGCATCCACCACAATGGTCTGGCCTTCCTTAAGTTCTCCATGAAGCAGACGCAAGGCAATGGGGTCCTGGACCAGCCTCTGGATCACACGCTTCAAAGGTCTCGCCCCGTACACAGGGTCATACCCCAGGTGTCCAAGCGCCTCCTTGGCCTTGTCCGTGATCTGTAGGCTTATTTTCTTCTCCAAAAGGCGGACGGCGAGGATGCTGAGCTGCACATCAACGATCTTCTTCAATTGTTCACGGCCTAGGCGATGGAAAACGATGGTCTCATCCACACGGTTCAGGAATTCCGGTTTGAAGGATGCACGCAAGGCAGCCTGGATATTCTTCTCGATCTCGCGCTGGTCGCTCAGGTCGGCCACATCGGCACTGCCGATGTTAGATGTCATGATCACGATGGTGTTCTTGAAATTGACCACCCTGCCCTGGCTGTCGGTCAGACGTCCGTCTTCCAATAATTGCAGGAGCACATTGAACACATCCGGGTGCGCTTTCTCGATCTCGTCGAACAGGATAACGGCATAGGGCCTGCGGCGCACGGCCTCGGTCAATTGCCCTCCTTCTTCATATCCCACATAACCCGGAGGGGCGCCGATCAAACGCGCCATGCTGTGCTTTTCCATATACTCGCTCATGTCGATCCGGACCATGGCGTTCTCATCGTCGAAGAGGAACCAGGCCAGGGAGCGGGCCAATTCGGTCTTGCCCACGCCGGTGGGTCCGACGAATATAAAAGAACCCAGGGGACGGTTGGGATCGTTCAATCCCGTGCGCGAGCGGCGGATGCAGGAGGCGATCAGGTCGACCGCATGGTCCTGGCCGATGACACGTTCTTTAAGTGCAGCTTCCATGTTGACCAATTTTGAGGTCTCACCCTCGAGCAATTTGGACAGGGGGATCTTGGTCCACTTGGCGATGATGGCACCGATGTCCTGGTCATCCACCTCTTCTTTAAGCAAGCCACCATCCTTTTGTAATGCGGCCAATTCCTTGTTCCTTGCTTCCAGTTCTTTGGCAAGCTGGACAAGCCCGCCATAACGGATCTCAGCAACCTTGCCTAGGTCACCTATCTTTTCCGCCTTGGCCTCCTCCGCCCTCTTCTCCTCGATCTGGGATTTCACCGCGCGGATGCGATCGATGACGGCTTTTTCCTTCTGCCATTTGTCGCGCATGACCTTATTGGTCTCTTTAAGGGCGACCAATTCCTCCTCGATCCGGGCCAGACGCTCCTTGGAAGGCGCGTCACTTTCCTTCTTCAAGGCCTGACGCTCGATCTCAAGCCTCCGGATCTCACGCTCGTTCTGGTCCAATTCCTGGGGCATACTGTCGATCTCGATGCGGAGCTTTGAGGCCGCCTCATCGATGAGGTCGATCGCCTTGTCCGGAAGGAAACGGTCGCTGATGTACCGATTGCTCATGACCGCGGCCGCGACAATGGCAGAGTCCTGTATGCGCACGCCGTGATGCACTTCGTATTTCTCTTTAAGCCCGCGCAAGATGGCAATGGTGTCCTCGACAGTAGGTTCCTGAACGATGACCTGCTGGAAACGGCGTTCCAGGGCCGCATCCTTCTCAATGTACTGGCGGTACTCGTCGAGCGTGGTTGCTCCTATGCAACGCAGCATTCCACGGGCCAGGGCAGGTTTAAGGAGATTTGCGGCATCAACACTTCCCTCCGCCCTTCCTGCGCCAACAATTGTGTGTAATTCATCAATGAAAAGAATAACGGATCCATCTGCCTGCTCCACTTCCTTAAGCACTGCTTTCAAACGGTCCTCGAATTCACCCCTGAACTTCGCGCCGGCCACAAGGGCGCCCATATCAAGCACAATGACGCGCTTGTTCTTGAGCCCCTCGGGAACATCACCGGAAATGATGCGCTGTGCCAATCCCTCGACGATGGCAGTCTTGCCCACCCCGGGCTCCCCGATCAGGACCGGATTGTTCTTGGTCCTGCGGGAGAGCACCTGGATGACGCGGCGTATCTCTTCCTCGCGCCCGATGACCGGATCGAGCTTGGCCTTGGCGGCAAGTTCGGTCAGGTCGCGGCCAAAACGCTGGAGGGCGGGTAATTTGGATTCTTCGTCTTGGACCATTTGCATGATGTTTTCCTTACTGCACGTTAATGTCTATGTGTTTTGGTTTAGCTGCTTCGCTCCTGGGAACGACCACCTCAAGCACGCCATCTTTATAATTGGCTTGGATATTATTATATTCCGCTTGCCTGCCTAAGTCCAAGGCCCGGACAAAACGGCCATAGGCACGTTCCAGCCTGTGGTACTGCTTGTCCTGTGTTTCAATATCGGCCTTGCGTTCGCCTTCAATGGTCAAGACACCTGCCTCAACCGTGATCTTGATATCTTCTTTCTTGAGACCGGGAAGATCGGCTTTCAAAATAAAGTGGTCTTTCTCTTCAATGACATCAACAGCTGGATACCAGCTGAACACGTCATTTTCGAATAACCGGCTGAATGCATCCTGTGATTGGGGTTTAATGCAGGTCAGTCTCATATTAGCACTCCTTGTTATTAACTGCTAATTGTTGGTCAAATAAAATGGGAGTTTGCCCTCACGTTTGGCACTCTTAACTCCCAAGTGCTAATTTACCATGTATTTTGATTTTGTCAAATATTTTCGATATCTCCGTCGCTGTCAAAATTGAAAATGACCCCCGGGGATCTGGCTGAACCATCCGGCACAGATGACCATTATGCTTAGAATTGCTTTCAGGCAGGCGGCAAAAGTAATGGCCAAAGGTGCGCACCAGCCCCCTGTCCCAGCCAATCCCAACCCCAAAACCATGACCATATCGGCCAGTGGAACGATCGGTATATTCGCCAGGATCGATACAGGCGTCACTGTCTTGAAATGATAAAATGTAATGCCCGCCGTTCCCACCCATGCCGAAAGGGACACGGACATGGATGCCGCAATAAAGGCCGGCACAATAGGAAGTGACCTGCGGCAAAGATCGTACAGGAGCAATATCCCTGCCACCGCTGTGAACGACAATTGGAAACCGATATCAAAAAGATTCTTGGGGTCTGCCGACAATAACAGCAGTCCGGCCACACCCAGCGAATTCAAGGCATCACTCTCCTCTTCAAAGGCAAAAGAAGACAGGATGACCGAACTCATGATGCAAGCCCGAACGACCGATGCGGACCATCCGCTTAAGAACGCATAGGCGAAAAGGCCGATCACCGTGACAAGAAAAGGCATCCATCGGGGAAGCGGCAATAGGCGTACGATAAAAAAGAAGACAGCCGCCACAATGGACATATTCATCCCGCTGATGGCCAGGATATGCGCGGTGCCGGTGCGGATGAAGATTTCCTTCAGGTCCCGGGGCATACCGGAGCGGTCTCCCAGAACCAGGGCAGCGACGAAACCGGCCTCCCTTGGTTCAAGGTAACGGTAAAAGACGTCGATCATGCGCTTGCGCGATCGCAAGGCCTGTCCTATGAAGGCATTGCCTTGACCATGGGCCAAGACCTCGACCTCACCGGATCGACCGACGCTCATGATCCAATAAATACCCTGCTCCTGCAAATACCTCCGATAAGAAAACCCCTCCTTGCCTTGACCATCGTAGGCGGCATGCAGTTTGCCGCGTATGCGCACCAGATCACCGTATCGGGGCGCCTCGTCGGCATACAATTCAACCCGCACCTTTCCGGATGATGATCTTTTCTGGCCCTGGATTTGTACCGTCTGGACCTGCAATTCAAAAACCTGTTTCTGCCCGCGCATCCACTCCTGCTTGAGCACATCGGAATCAACCACTCCTTCGATCATCTCCAGATGAAAACGTTCATGTCCGGTCAAGAATGCAATGCTTGATGCCGGTAATAAATGCCGTTGCGCCATCAAGACGGCACCCACACAAAAAACCAGGACAAAGATCATCCATCCCTTCTTCCAATATAAAAATGCGGCAAGCCCACCCGCTCCCAAGCCGAGCCACAGCCAGAATGGCAGTGGGACAAACTTACCTGATGCTATCCCGACAGAAAAGACAATGGCCAACATGACGCAAGGCCTATGGGTGTGCATAGGCATCCTCTATTTTCTTTAAGTTGGCCTTGCTGATGCCTTTGACCTTGCGTAATTCTTCCAGGCGCAGGAACGGTCCATTAGTCTCCCGGTAGGCGACGATGTTCTGCGCGGTCTTGGGACCGATGCCGGGTAATTTCTCCAATTGTTGTGCCGTGCCGGTATTGATGTCGGGCAGGCGAGGCCGGTATTTCCGGACGACGCTCTTTGTCCATGCCAGCGGCCGGACATTATGGTCAAGCCCATAGCAGATCACTGAGCCGCATAAACACACGGCCAGCAGCCATGCCAAGACGGATCTTTCCTGCGGAGTCAAATGGAACATATTTTACGACGGGGGAATTGATAAAGACGCCTTGGGGAAAGGCCTTTCGAACGGATATATCTTACTTAAAACAACTTCATTTGTCCATCATCGACCAAGGCAGGCTTGGGCTTCTTCTTGCGGCCAGCCTCATAGGCTTTGAGCTCTTCCTTGATATCGGACAGGAACGGCGACGGCCCATGCAGCGCAGTCTTGCCGAATAATTGCCTGCGGTCCGCATGGGTCAGGTATAAGGCCTCCTTGGCCCGGGTCATGCCTACATAGAATAAACGCCTCTCCTCCTCCACATCGCCCCTCATGCCTTCGGCATCCAGCGGCAGGATCTTCTCCTCACAGCCGATGATAAAGACCACCGGGAATTCCAGTCCCTTGGCCGCATGCAGGGTCATCAAGGAAACCTTCTCGACATTATAATCCAAGACTTCTTCAAACTGCCCTAAAGCACCTTCATCGGAATATTCATCCTGTTTCTTGACCTTGGCTGAAACCTGGTGGGCGATCCCTAAATGGTCCAGGGCCTGGCACACGGCGTGCCGTTGTGCATTCAGGCGGTAAAGCACCGCAATGTCGCCAAAAGAACGCTGGGCATGACGGGCGGAGTTCATGTCCATGCCGCCCACCATCTTCTCGATCTCTGCGGCAATATAATCCGCTTCTGTCCTGTCCGTCGCCGCCTGATGGATGGCCAATTTACCTTCGCTATAAATACGGGCGATCAGTTCAAGCCCCTCCCCTTGTGGGTCCATGACCTGCCGGCTCGCGGTCAACAAGTTGACGGAGGAACGGTAATTCTCGTTCAGATGCAAGGTGTGCGCGTCGGGAAAGTCCTCCGCAAAGCGATTGAATAATTTGACCTCAGAGCCGCGGAAACCATAAATGGACTGGTCCGGATCACCAATGGCCGTCACCATCCCCGTGTCCCCGGCCAAGGCCTTTAAGAGCGCATTCTGCACAATATTGATATCCTGGTATTCATCCACAAAGATATGGCGGTAGGACTTCCTGATCCCGGAGGCGATGGCCTCATCTTCCAGCAAGCTCAGAGCTTCGCGCAATATATCATCAAAATCGATCAAGCCCTTTTCACGCAGGGAACGCTGGTAGGTCTTGTACTCGTCGGTGGGGTCGATCGCCAAACGCGTGGACTTCATCAGGGAAATACGCTCGCGTGCGTCCCGGTCAAAACCTTCGATATCCTCGGGCGATGCGACCTTGAAATCCCGGGGCAGGGAGATCTGTTCCCAATGGTCACGCAAGAGCTGGAGGCAAAAAGCGTGGAAGGTGCCGATATAGGCCGGACGCTGAGGAACATCCAGGGCCATGAGCCGGTCCTTCATCTGGGTCGCAGCCTTATTGGTGAAGGTTATCCCTAATATTTTCTCATCCGGCCTTAAGGTAGGAATGGTGCGCGCGATGCGGCGGATCAAGGTATGGGTCTTGCCGGTGCCCGGACCTGCAACGATGAGCAAATGGCCGCCGTCATATT
>JAYVSG010000277.1:0-6479 GCA_043775535.1 Candidatus Omnitrophota bacterium | reverse complement strand
CTGCGTTTCAGGAAAATGGGGGCCATGCTTAAATAGAAACATCCGGCCAATATCGCAGGAGGGCTCAAGCCCATCAGCCGTCCGCACCAGATGAAGGCGGCAAGCACAAAGAGCGTGACAACAAGGGGAACATAGGCCACGGCATCCATCAGGGGGATATGGGGGTCGAAGATCAGCGCGGCCTTATAGAGCGCGTATCCCATGTACGGATGGATGGTCAGGGGTTGCCAGAAACCGGACGGGGCCGTCATCAAAGGGTCAAAGTACCGGTTGCCTTTTACCTCTCCTGCCATACGGCCGTGCTCGACGATATTTTGGGTCAGGCCATAATAATAGTAAGGGTCTGATTCCAGGAGATAGAGGGGGTCTTTACCCGCATTGATCTTCTCATGCAGGATCCCGTTGGCTTTCTCAATGGCTTTGCGCACGGCCGTGCTGTCCTTGTGCAGGGTCTCATTGAGTTTTTCTGACGCCAGCCGGTCAGCCTGCTGGGGAGGCATTTGAGGGTATTGCGCGTGCAGCTGATCGAGGAAATTCTTCTTTAAGTTCAGGACCACCGCCATGGTGGCCTGTTCATTGGTGGGGGACCACATATGTCCCCACAGGGGGTAAAGGCGTATATAGGTTGCGGTGACGGCGCAGAATAAGAAGATCAACACATTATTCATAGCGGACATTATGGCATGCTTTTTTTGTATTGCACATATTGTTCCCTGATTTTATTGGAGGCAATAGCCAGACTCGAGCGGTCCTTGTTCTTTTCTTTGGCCATGATGATGCCGAGCAAACGGCCCTGCTCATCAAAGATGGGCCCTCCGCTGTCGCCCCGGAATAGGCTCAGGTCAAGGCCGATCATCTCATTGGCTCCTGTAGAAAGGCTGCGGACCAGGGACGTGACCTGGCCGGCCAACAGGCTTTGGTCATTGAGCTCCGAATTGCCCACGGCGATGATCTTCTGTCCAAGCAGGGCTTGGGAAGAATCCGCCCAACGCACCGCAGCCAGCGGGCCCGGAGCCTTTATTTTAAGGAAGCTGAAGTCATGGCCGGCGTCGGCAAAAGTCACGTCCGCTTCAAGTTTGGTGCCGTCCTTGAGGATGACAAAGATCTGCGGGGCATTGATGATGATATGGGTGTTGGTGACAATGAGGCCGGAGGGGTCGATGATCACCCCGGCGCCGCTGCGCTCATAGGAAACACTGCGTCCTTCAGCCGGCATGGTCCTGACATAGAGTGTCTTGACCTGGACTAAGGCATTCTCTGAGTTTTGGATCCGTTCAATGAGAGAATCCTGTGCACATGCCGCAGTCGAGACGAGAGCAATGAATAAAAACGAAAAGACTTTAAACATGATGTTATTCTACCGTATAATAAATCTTTATGTCTAACCTTATTATCCGTTCCTATCGACCAAATGACCGGGATGTCGTGCGTAAGATCTGCTCTGATGCGGCGGACCGCGGCGAGCTGATCGAGAACATATTCCCGGACCGTGAGGTTGCGGCTGACCTTCTGACCGGGTATTACACCGACTATGAACCTGCGTCCACCTTTGTAGCGGAGAGTGACGGCCAGGTGGTGGGATACGTCCAGTCTTGTTTTGACAACCGGCGTTATGGTTTGGTCATGTTCTGGATCATGTTCCCAAAGACATTTATCAAGGCTTTCAAGCACGGGGTGTTCTTTAATAAGAAGTCTTTGGGTTTTATCGGCTCCATGCTGGGCAATTGGCCGCGTTTGTTCACATGGCGCAAGGAATCTTTCCATAGCCACCAAGGGCATATGCATATCGGCATTGCCAGGGATTTTCGCGGGCGGCGCATCGGCAGGCAATTGATCGCCAGCCTTTTGCAGTATGCCCATGAACAGGGTGTGCATGAATTGACCGCTTCGGTCCACGACGGGAATGCGGCGGCCCGGAGATTCTTTGAACAGCTTGGCTTTCAACCTCGTGAAGAGTACCCGATGAGCATGGCCAGTCCCAGGGGGCTCGAGAAGTACCACTCCATATTCTATGTCAGGACGATCGATTAAGACCTCAATTCTCTGCCTCTGTGTTCTTGCTGGCATGGTCATGCGTGCGGCTTTCGCATATTCTGCAGAAAGCCCCATCGCTGCCTTGGCCCTGTCGCCGGAGGATCGCGTCTTGGTCCTGGCCCCGCATCCGGATGATGAAGTATTAGGTGCTGCAGGCATCCTGCAGCAGGCGGTGTCCATGAAACTTCCGGTCAAGGTTGTTTTTCTGACCAATGGGGACAGCAATCAGTGGTCATTCTTAGTGTACCGCAAGCACCCAGTGCTCATGCCGGCTGCGGTACGAAGCATGGGCGTGGTGCGCAGGGATGAGGCCGTGGCCGCGTCGCGTATCTTGGGCATCCCCCAGGAAGACCTGGTCTTCCTGGGCTATCCGGATTTCGGCACCATGAACATGTGGTGCAGCCATTGGAATGACCGTCCGCCGCTGCGCAGTCTCCTGACCCGGGTCACCAAGGTGCCCTATCAGGGTGCATTCAGGCCGGGGGCCATGTATAAAGGTGAGGAAGTGCTCCAGGACCTGCGTTCCATCTTGAGGGATTTTAAGCCCACCAAGATATTTGTCACGCATCCGGCCGACCATAACGGGGACCACCTGGCCATGTATCTGTATTTGCGTGTGGCCTTGTGGGATGAGAACATGGAAGGGTTGGCCACGGTCCATCCGTTCCTGATCCATTATTTGGGTTGGCCCAAACCTGCGGGGTTACATCTTGAACGGGCCCTGGCGCCGCCGGCCGGGCTCAAGGACATTGTGCGGTGGGAACAGTATTCCTTGACCCCGCGTGAAATGCAGGTGAAGAAGGCGGCCCTGCAGGCGCATCAGACGCAGTTCAAGTCAACCCCTCGGTATTTATTGTCCTTTGTCAGGCCCAATGAATTATTCGGTGATTTCCTGCCGATCCGTTTGCACAAGAACGAAGAATCGTCGGTGTTCTCGGTCAAGCGCGCGTTCGTCCCGTCCATTGAACTGCCGGCTGAGTATAACAGCGAGGAAAAAACCGTTTTCGTCGGCATCGAGTGGAAATTGCTGCGTTGGGAGGGTGAGAACTTGGTCGTTTCCATTTCCCTTTCCAAGCCATTGGCCCATGATGTGGAGGCATCCATTTATATTTTTGGTTATAATAAAGGAACGCCGTTCGGGAAAATGCCCAAATTGAGCGTCAGGCTTGGCGGGGAGAGTTATACCGTCTATGACCAGAGCAGGCGCATCGCGCAAGGGGCGGTCACGGTCAATCGCACCTCCAACGAAGTGACCATTACCGTGCCTTTGAAGGATCTGGGCGACCCGGACCGTGTCCTGACCAGCGCCCGGACCTACCTGGGCAATGTGCCGCTCGACAGCGCGTCGTGGGTGGCGGTTGAATTATATTAACGTAAGGAGATCACGTGGACATATTGCATGCTGTTATTTTAGGTATTGTTGAGGGGATAACGGAATTCCTACCGGTCTCATCCACCGGGCATATGATCATCGCTTCCCATATGATGGACATGCCGCAGACAGAGTTCCTGAAAACATTTGAGATCGCCATACAGCTGGGTGCCATTGGCGCCGTGTTTTCCCTGTATTGGCGTGTGTTCTTGCTCGATTGGGAGGTCAATCTCAAGGTGGCTGCGGCTTTTCTTCCAACGGCAGCCGTGGGTTTTATCCTGTATAAGGCGGTGAAGCATTACCTGCTGGGCAATATCATGGTCGTTGCAGGGGCGTTGATCCTCGGTGGTATTTTCCTGATCATCTTTGAGATGATGCATAAAGGTAAGGATGGCAAGATCTCGAAGATGTCAGATATTTCCTATCCCCAGGCCATGCTCATCGGTCTCTGTCAGTCCCTGGCTGTGGTCCCAGGCGTTTCGCGTTCAGCCGCCACCATTGTGGGCGGGTTGATGATGGGTATTTCGCGCACCACCATTGTGGAGTTCTCCTTTCTTTTGGCCGTACCCACCATGCTGGCCGCGACCGTCCTCGATATCCTGAAGTCCGGGGCGCAGATCACGACGGCGGATCTTTTGCCATTGGGGGCAGGCTTCATCACAGCCTTCATTACCGCTTTTGCTGCGGTCAAGTTCCTGCTGCGCTACGTCCAGCGCAATGATTTCATCGCGTTCGGCATTTACCGCATTGCCGCAGGTCTCTTCGTATTATTCTATTTTTCGAAGATCGCTTAAAGAATAATGAAACTTTTGGCGCAATATCCTTGTCTAAGTATTGACCTATGATGAGAAGATTATTTTCCGCACTCATTGTGGTATTTTTCCTCCAGGCCCAGGCGCATGCCCAAGGGGAGCCTTTGACATTAAAGGCAGCCTATCAGCTTGCCCTCAAGCGCAGTGAACAATTGTCCATACGCCAGCAGCAGATCAAGGAGGCGGAAGGTCGTTTTTTACAGGCCTTGAGCGGAGCTCTGCCCAAGGCCAGCTTCGATTATGATCAGACCTATCGTCAGGGCGGGAATAATAGCGGGGAGGGAAGGTTCACCTTCCGGCAAACCCTGTTTTCTGGGTTCAAGGAGTTTGCGGCCATGACAGGCTCTAGGGCGGAACGCCGCCAGCGCAGCGCAGAAGAATTGAGGGCCCGTCAGGTCTTGTTCACCGATGTCGCGGATGCTTTTTATTTTTATGGACTTTACCAGGAACAGGTCAAATCCACCAGGTCCATTGCCAAGGCCCTGTCGGACCGTATGGAAGAATTAGAAAAACGCACCGGCCTGGGCCGTTCCCGCACCAGCGAATTAGCCACAGCAGAATTCCGCCTGCGCCGTGCTGAGGCTGATGTGGAGCAGCTGGATGCACAGATGGTCGTGGCACGTGAGCTCCTGGAATTCATGACGGGTGTTGCGGTAACAGCCATCCAGGAAGATACTGCAACGGCATTTGCTGTCCGGACCGACGAGGAGCTTATACAATTGGCCCGCGAACGCCCCGATGTAAAAGCAGCAGGGGAAGCGGTTACCGTGGCGGAACAGCAGCTTAAGGTGGCCCGAGCGGGCAGCTGGCCCTCGGTCACGGCAGAAGGCAATTATTATACAAAGAAGGCGTCCAGCAGTTCCGCAGACTGGGATGCTGTGCTGAAGGTCAGCGTGCCGCTTTTTACCGGCGGAGAGAACAGGGGCAAGTCGATCGAAGCTTCCGCCCTGGCTGAACAGGCGCGGCTGGCATTGAGAGCGGCTGAGCGTCAGGCATTGCTTGAATTGCGCCAGGCCTATGCCCAATGGCAGTCGTCCACCCGCCGTTATGATGCATTGAAGAAAGCCATGGAAGCGGCTGAACGGAATTACGATATGCAAACGGCGGATTATCGCAACAGCCTGGTCAATAACCTGGATGTGCTACAGTCGCTGCAGGACCTTGAGGGCGCGCGCTTGGAATATATCCAGGCGGCCAATGATATGAAGCGCTTGTATTGGCAATATAAGATCAGTGCCGGGGAGCTCAACGATGGCGATCTCTGACCTGTCCATACGCAGGCCCGTCATGGGCTGGATGATGATGTGCGGGCTCATGCTCTTCGGCTGGATCTGTTTCAAATCCATGGGCGTCAGCCAGATGCCCAATGTCGATTTTCCCGTTGTATCCGTCTCCCTGAGTTGGGAAGGCGCCGCGCCTGAGGTCATGGAAAGTGATGTGGTCGATGTGGTCGAGCAGGCCATCATGACCGTGCAGGGCGTTAAGGATATTTCTTCATCTGTCCGCCAGGGCAGTGCCAATATTTCGGTTGAACTGGAACTGGGCAGGGACGTGGATGTGGCCTTGCAGGACATCCAGACCAAGGTCGCCCAGGCCCAGCGCCGGTTGCCGGATGATGTTGACCCTCCCGTGGTTTCCCGGCAAAATCCGGGGGAGCAGCCCATTGTCTGGCTGACCTTGCGCGGCGACAGGTCCCAGCGGGAATTGATGGCCTATGTTCAGGATTTCTTGCAGGACCAGTTCGCCACCATCAGCGGCGTTGGGGAAGTTTCGTTGGGCGGTTTTGTGGAACCCAATTTGCGGGTGTGGATCGACCGTTCCAAACTCGACCAGTATGAACTGACGGTCGAGGACGTGGTCACGGCCATCACCCTGGAGCACAATGAGATCCCGGCAGGGCGTATCGAAATGGCCACGGTCGAGCAGAATGTGCGTGCCATGGGCGAGGCCATGACGGTCGCGGATTTTGAGAACATCCGCATTCCCAAACGCGGCGGATCAGCCATCTATACACCTATTTACCTGAAAGACGTGGCCCGGATCGAGGATGGATTGGCTGATGTGCGCCGCATTTCCCGCAGCAGCGGCCGCATGGCCGTTGGCCTTGGGATCCGCAAGCAAACCGGCAGCAATGAAGTGGAAGTCGCGCATCAGGTATTCAAGAAACTCGAGAAGGTGCGCAAGCAGCTGCCTAAGGACATGGAACTGGAGGTGGTGGTCAACCGCAGCAAGTTCATTGAGGAATCGATCGGTGAGCTTAA
>JAYVSG010000276.1:0-9665 GCA_043775535.1 Candidatus Omnitrophota bacterium | reverse complement strand
CAAAAGCAAATGCTCGGTGCCGATATAGTTGTGGCCAAGGGCACGGGCTTCCTCGGCGGAGAGCTCCAACGCCTTCTTGGAACGCGGCGTGAAGGGGATGTCCCCCATCACCTGTGTCTGCGGACCGGGCTGGACGAGCTTTTCCACTTCCAGGCGGATGGTGTCGAGGTCGAGGCCCAATTTCTGCAGGACAGCTGCAGCAACACCCTCACCCTCACGGATCAATCCCAGCAATAAATGTTCGGTGCCGATATAATCGTGGTTAAAACGCCGAGCTTCTTCCTTGGCGTAAACAATGACCTTGCGTGCACGTTCCGTGAACCTGTTAAACATTGTTGCCTCCTAGCTTCTGACGGATCACCGCCGCCCGTTTCGTATCGCGTTCGAATGCGTTCAATTTCTTACCCTCGATCTTCTGCAAATGCGCCGGCTGTATCACAATGAACAGCTCATTGATGGCTTTATGGTCGACGTGCTTTAAAAGCCCTGTATCCACGCCCAAGCGCACCATGGAAAAGAGTTCAATGGCCTCCTGGCTGGAGATGATACGGGCGGTCTTGAGCAAACCCCAGGACCGGCAGATCTTATCCTCGAGCATGGGGCGGTTCTGCACCAGCAATGCCTGGCGGGCCTGTTCTTCCTGCTCGATGACCTGGCGGATCAGGCCGTTGATGTTCTGGATGATGTCCTGCTCGCTGTGCCCCAGGGCCACCTGGTTGGAGATCTGGTAAAAATTACCCGACGCCTGCGTGCCTTCACCGTAGAACCCGCGGCTGGCGAATGACAATTTAGAAATGGCGGCCAGCACCTTGTTGATCTGCTTGGTCATGACCAGCGCCGGCAAATGCATCATGACGCTGCCACGCATGGCCGTGCCTGTATTGGTCGGGCAGGCGGTCAAATATCCCCAGCTGGGCAAAAAGGCATAATTCAATTCGCGGGCCAAGGCGTCGTCGATGGCATTGATGATCTCCCACGCCTCGGTCAAATTCAGGCCGGAGCGCATGACCTGGATGCGCAGATGGTCCTCTTCATTGATCATCACCGAGACCACTTCCTCGGCGGAGACCAACAGCCCCTTGCCTTCTGGATTGGAGGCATGCTCATGGCTCATCAAATGGCGCTCGACCAGCATCTGGCGGTCAATCTGGTCCAAGTCCCCCATGCGGAACAGCGTGGAACCGCGCAGCAGTTTGGCCTGGGCAACGGTCTTCTCAACGGAATTGAACACGCCCTCGAGGTCTTTCTTGACCCCCTTGTTCGTGAACACCGAGCCTGAGAGATTACGTGCGAGGCGTATGCGGGAGCTCATGACAATATTGGCCGACGGGCCTGTGCCCCTCAACCATTCACCGGTATGGTTCAAAAGTTCTTCGATCTTCATATGTGCGCCTGACCTTAGTCTTTCTGTTCAATGTGGCGTATCTTGTCGCGCAGCTGCGCCGCCTTCTCAAAATCCTCGGCAGCGATGGATGCATGCAATTGCTTCTTTAAGTCCTCAATATGTTCCGATGGCAGGAGCGCGGTGATGGATTCCTCATCAGACCCGGCAGCCTCTGCCTGCGCGCCGCTGGGAGCTTTTCCCAAATGGCGGTTGGAGCCATGTATCTTGCGTAAAAGTCCGGAGAGATGTTCCTTGAACGAGGTGTAACATTCCCCGCAGCCCAGACGGCCGAATTTACGGAAATCCTCATAGTTAAGTCCGCAGGCGGAACAGATCAAGGCTACAGCAGCTTTCTCATCCGCCTTGGCCGTGGACTTGGCTGAATCAGAAAGGCCGGCCAAAAGGTCGCCAAGGCCGAACTGCTGCTCCATCTGGGCGCTCTTATTGCGCGCACACTCCTCGCACAGGTGCATCTCCGACATTTGTTCGTCGACGATCTCGGTCAGGTGCACCGTGGCTTTCTTTTTCGCGCAAATATCACACTGCATACTTAACACCGTCTTTTTTGGTCAATTCCTTGAAACCCTTGAGCAATTTATTGGTGACAACTCCGGGCTTACCCGTACCGATCGCGCGTCCGTCGACCTTGACCACCGGGATCAGTTCCGCAGCAGTACCGGTCAGGAAACACTCATCCGCATTGTAGATCTCATGGCGGGTGATGAACCCTTCCACGGTCTTAAGCTTTATCTTTGCGGCCAGGCCAAGGATAGCGTCGGCGGTGATGCCTTTCAAACGGCCCAGATGCGGCGTCGATAACACGCCGTTCTTGACCATGAACACATTGTCGCCGGTGCATTCGCCCACGTAGCCGTTGGTGTCCATCATGATCGCTTCGTTATAACCGCAATGCACAGCCTCGATCTTGGCCAGGATATTATTCAGGTAATTGAGTGACTTCAGGCGCGGGTCAAGCGCGTTGGGATGGTTCTTGAGCGTCGCCACCGTGATGATCTCCATGCCCTTCTGGTACAGCTCTGCCGGATACAAGGTGATCTTGTCGGTGATGATGACCACATTGGGACGACCGAAACATTTGCGCGGGTCTAACCCAAGGTCCCCGTCGCCGCGGCTGACGATCAGGCGGATATACGCGTCTTTAAGCTTGTTGGCTTTCAGCGTCGCCACCACCGCGTCCATCATTTGCTTCTTGGTCAGCTTCGGGTCGATCAAAAGCGTGTGCATGGTCTCATACAGGCGGTCAATGTGCTCCTTCAATCGGAACACCAGGCCATTGTAGGAACGGATGCCCTCGAAACCGCCGTCGCCGTATAAAAAACCATGGTCGAACACGGAGACTTTCGCGTCTTCCTTGTTCACCAGTTTGCCATTCATATATATCTTCATACCAAGACTCCTTGTTCCAATTCCCCATCGCGGATATTGACCACACGCCCCACGCGGCGGGCTATTTTCTCATCATGCGTGATAATGACCACTGTTTGCCCGGTGCGGGCATTCAATCCCAATAAAATGTCCATGACCAACGCACCTGAGGATGAATCCAAGTTGCCGGTCGGTTCATCGCAAAGCACGACCTTGGGTCCGTTCATCAGGGCCCGGGCGATCGCCACCCTCTGCTGCTCCCCGCCGGACAATTGGCTGGGACGATGGGTGACACGCGCGCCCAATCCTACCAGTTCCAGTAATTTTAACCCGTCGAATTCAATAGCGCTTGTCTTTCTTGAATTATTTTTGACCAGCGCAGGCAGAATGACATTCTCCAATGCCGTCAATTCCGGCAGCAAATGGTAGGCCTGGAATACGAAGCCGATCTGGGTATTGCGCACCCGCGCACGCTGTTCATCGGACAAGGTATACAGGTCATGGCCGAAGAATTCCACTTGGCCCCGGGTCGGTTTGTCCAAGCCGCCCAACACATGCAGCAAGGTCGACTTGCCGGCCCCCGAAGGGCCTACAATGGCCAGCACTTCCCCATCAGCGATCTCCAGGTTGACCCCTTTGAGCACACGCAGGACGTTCCCGGCCTGATCATAGGTCTTATGAATGTCTTTTGCTTTGATCATGTTATTGATACCTCAATGCTTCCACGGGTTCAAGGCGGCTGGCCTTGAATGCCGGATATAACGTTGCCGCGTAGGTGATGACCATGGCCGCCCCGACAATAAGCCCGATGTCCGTCCCCTGGATCAAGACGGGCAGGTACTTGATGTAATAAATATCCTGCGGCAATTCCACAAAATGGTATTTCTTCAAGAGCATGCTCAACCCCACACCGAGCGTGAAGCCCCAAAAAACACCGGTCAGTCCGATGGCCAGGCCCTGGAGGGTAAAGATGCGGCGTATGGTCTTCCTTGATGCACCAACCGCCATGAGGATGCCGATGTCCCTCACCTTGCTCGTCACAGTGACGATCAAGGTGCTGATGATATTGAACGACGCGACCAAGACGATCAAGGTCAGGATGATGAACATGGCGAACTTCTCCAAGGCCAGGGCTGCGAAGAAATTGGCATTGCTTTCCATCCAGGTGCGCACCAGGAAGCTGTAGCCCAGCACGCCGTAAATGTCCTTCTTCACCCGGTCTGCCGCGTCAGGGTCTTTCAACTTAAGGCCAATGCCGGTCGCGATCTGGGGGCCAATATGGAAAATTTCCTGCGCCTTGGCCAAATGCACTAAGATCAGGTTCATATCGTAATCATACATGCCTGACGTAAAGATCCCCGACACCTTGAACTTGAAACGCCATCCGCTGCCGGCGACACCTGAGGCCGGGGCAATAACGGTGAGCTCATCACCCACCTTATAGCCATAAAAATCGGCCAGCTGGCTGCCGATGACAACGCCGTCCTCTTTCAAGTCGCTGATCTTACCCTGCGACAGATACGAATCTATCTTGGTCACCGAACCTTCGGTCTCGGGCACCACGCCGCGCAGGATCAAGCTTACGGCACGCTGGGATGATTCCAAAAACACATTGCCGTGCACATAGGCGGTGGTGGCAACCACGCCGGGAAGACCCTGGACCTTAAGATCAGTTTCCTTGTAATTCTTGATGCCGCTCTCGCGCTCGATGACCACATGGGCGTTCGCCCCGACGATCTTCTCGCGCAGGTCATGGTCAAATCCGCTCATGACCCCGATGACGATGATGAGCGCAGCCACACCGATGGCGATGCCCGCAATGGAAACAAAATTGATCGCGGCGAGGAACTTGTCCTTCTTCGCGTTCAAATACCTGAATGCCATCCAGCCTGCAAAACCCATGCCTATCCTTTCACCTGAACAGCCTGCTGCTCCGGCACTTCCGGCTTGAGCAAGGGGAATAAAATGACGTCACGGATGGACGCGGAATCGGTCAGGAGCATGACCAAACGGTCGATGCCTATCCCTAAACCGCCCGCCGGCGGCATGCCATATTCCAAGGCCGTGATGAAATCCTCATCGATGGAGCGGTTCCCGGTTTCAGCATCTTCACCAAGGTCTTCGACCAGGCGTTTCTTTTGCTCCTGGGGATCATTGAGCTCGGAGTAGGCATTGCCCACCTCCATGCCCGCGATAAAAAACTCAAAACGCTGAGCCACGGCTGGATCATCCGGTTTCGCCTTGGCCAACGGGGACAAGAATGTGAAGTAATCGAGCAGGAACACCGGATTGGCATTGCGTTTCTCATCGAGCACTTCCTCGACCATCTTCATGATCTCCGAACGGCTCAATTTCCCGGCGCTCTCCTTGTTCTTCATAGTGCCCGGGCGTTTGGCCCTGACCTTGTCGAACATGACCTGCGAAGGGTCTTCCGCGTTGATGTCGAAATGCTCTTTGACCAGCTGCGCGAACGAACGGCGTTCCCACGGCGTGGTGAAATCGATCTCCTGCCCCTGGTAATTGACCTTGTAACTCCCATAGATCTTAAAGACCAGGCCGCTGATCAATTCTTCCGTCAACTGCATCATGTCCTCAAAATTCCCGTAGGCCTGGTAGACTTCCAGCATGGTGAATTCCGGGTTATGGCGCGTCGAGATGCCCTCATTACGGAAATTGCGGTTCATCTCGTAAACCTTTTCCAAACCTCCGACGAGCAAACGCTTCAAGTACAGTTCCGGGGCGATGCGCAGGAACACGTCCATGTCCAAGGTGTTGTGATGGGACTTGAACGGTTTGCCGCGGGCACCGCCGGCCATGGGCTGGAGAATAGGGGTCTCGACTTCCAAGAAACCCTTACCATCGAGGTAAGAACGGATATAGGACACGATGCGGCTGCGCTTAATAAAGACATCCCTCACTTCGGGATTGGCCAGGAGGTCCACATAACGCTGGCGGTAACGGATGTCCACATCCTTCAAGCCATGCCATTTTTCCGGCGGGGTCATCAAGGATTTAGAAAGGACATGGTAGGCAGAGACACGAATGCTCTGCTGGCCGGTCTTGGTGATGAAGGTCTCTCCCTCGGCGCCGATGATGTCGCCCAGGTCAAGGTTCTTGAGCATCTCATAGGCTTCCTGCCCGACATTGTCCCCTTTAACAAAAAGCTGTATGCGTCCGCTTTGGTCCATCAGGTCAATGAAATGCACCTTACCCTGGTCACGGTTGGCCATGATGCGGCCGGCCGTGATGACCTTGACGCCTTCCTTGAAGTCGGTCAAGATCTCCGTAACTGTATGGGTGCGTATATACCGCTGGCCATAGGCATCGATCCCCTTGGCCCGCAGGGCATCAAGCTTTTTTATCCTAACTTCTTTAAATTCATTAGTTTCCATTAAAAAGACCGCCCCTCATTGATATTATTTATATTCTGAAGCGTTTCATTATATATAAATAATATGGGGGTGTCAATCGGTGTTAGACGGCAGGTGTCGACGGGAATACGGCGAAAGGATGGGGACTGCTAATTGCCTTTGCGGGTGCTTTCAATATGGGCATTCCGTATCATCGAACGCCCGTATAATTCAGCCACATCATTAGCGGTCACAGCGCGGCTATAAAAACGGAAGTCATCGACACTTCCTGTAAAAGGATTCTGAATACCGGTATTATCATTTCTCTGTCCCACCAAAAGCGATTCGGCAGGATTGCTTACACTACCCACGGCAGTGGTATCTGCAGAGCCTTGTGAAACCCCATCAATATAAAATGTAAGGAGCTGCGCGCTCCGATCCACAGTCACTGCATAATGATGCCACAGGCCGTCATTCTTGGCCGAAACAGCAGAAACATAGGCGCCTGTCGCACCATCGCCAATACTGCCAAAAGGGAAATTATCCGTCGCCCCTCCAGCAGTATCGACCAGTAACCCATACCCTGCAGAACCATGGTCCGTCGATATTATCCCCGGATAATTATTGTTCGAATTTTGGGTCGAATATTTTGCCCAAATGCAGTAACTGAAAGAACCTGTTGTCTGGTTTAAAATGCTCCCGAAATTCACATAGGGACTGGTTGTACGATCGACATATGGGAAATCCAGTCCTAAACCCCGCTTACCATCTATCCGAGCAGGACTGTTGAGCAAGGCCCCTGCATTGCCATTGCCGCTGGCATCGGTCGTTGTTGCGCCGCTTGTCTCATCAAACTTCCAATAGCCGATGAGGCCGGTACTGATGTCAGCACGGGATATAGACGGAAAAAATAACAAGGATAAGAGGAGAAGCTGCTTACGCAGCAACGATGCAGATATCATGGCGGTCCGCCAGGGTTACAGTCTTTTCACGGTCGATGATAAGCGTTTTGCCCGCTTCAATGCAAAGACAGGTGGCTTTTACGCGGGCCATACTTTCAATGGTGCGGGGACCAATGACCGGCACATCGAAACGGTTGTCCTGAGCAGGCTTGGATGTTTTAACCACTACAGCGCCGTGATGGGCAATGGCCCCTCCGCGCAGGATGGCACGGTCTGTCCCTTCCATCGCTTCAATGGCCACAATGGCCTTGCCCTTGACCACAACGGTCTGTCCGACATCGATGCCGCCCATCAATTTGGCAAGGCTGAAACCGAATTCGATATCGGCCAATTCAGGAACAGTGGGCCCGCGCCGGGTGAGAGTGCCTTTAGGTGCGAGGTATTTGGTCAACAGGAAGGTGGAATCCAAGATGGTCATCCCCTCTTTTGCCAAACGATCCGCCACCGCGCCGAAGATGGTGTCGGTCTTGCGGTCGCGCAGCGCCTGGGCAATGGCCTGAAATTCATCGTCGAGAACGACATTAGGATTGAACAGGTTGTCAGGATCGATCTGCCCGGCCATCAGCACTTCCTGGACGCCGTGGGCACGGAAATAGGCAAAGATCTTCTTTAATTGCCCGACCTTGAAATAACTGAACCTGTTAACGAAGAAATACAAGAACGGTGAGGTGTCTCCCACAATGCCAGCGGCAATGACGGTATGCCCCTGCTCGCGCGCGGCACGGGCGAACAGGAAAGGGAATTGGTTGTTCCCCGCAATGAGGCCTATTTTTTTATTAGCAGATGCCACGTTTGGATAATTCGACGAATTCGATCAAATGTGCGACCTCGGGCAAACCGATCTTCTGTTCCTTGACCTGGGCAAGTGCATTACCGCGGGCCAGGCCGGAATTGAACAATACCTTATAGGCCCTGCGCAACGCCATAGACGTCTCAGAATTGTAATTGGCGCGCTTGAGCCCGACGACATTGATGCCGCGCAGCACGGCCGGGTTCCCGTCAGCGATCGAATACGGGGGAACATCCTGCACCACCTTGGAACAGCCGCCCACAATGGACAGGCAACCGATGCGTACGAACTGATGCACGCCGCACATGCCGCCGATGATCACGCGGTCCTCAAGGCTCACATGACCCGCTAGGGCAGAGCAGTTGGCCACGGTGCAATCACTGCCGACATGGCAGTCATGGGCCACATGGGCATTGGCCATAAAGAGATTGTTGCTGCCGATGACCGTATTTGCCCCGCCGTCGATGGTGCCGGGATTGATGGTCACGTATTCACGAAAGATATTATTGTCCCCGATGGTCAGGAAAACCTTATCGGTGATCTTATGCTTTTTATCCTGCGGAGGGGTCCCGATAATGGCCCCGGTAAAGAACTGACAATTCTTCCCCAAGGTGGTATTGCCTTCAATACGGCAATGGGCACCGATGACAGTGCCGTCCCCGATGGCGACAGGGCCTTCAATGATGGAGTAAGGCCCCACCGTAACATTGTCCCCAAACCTAACATCAGCGCTGATGATCGCTGTTTTATGTATATTATTCGACATGTACCTTAAGCTTTCAAATATTGGGCATCCGTATATGAGACCATCATTTCAGCTTCTACCACCACTTCCCCGTCAACCTTACCCACGCACCTGGCCTGGGCGGTCTTTTCACGGTCGCGCAACACTTCGATCTCCATGACCAGCTGGTCACCGGGGATGACCACCTTGCGGAACTTGACCCCGTCCATGGCCATGAACAAGGCTACTTTATCAGGGTGGGCCCCGCTCGTCAAGACGACCACGCCCGCTGTCTGGGCCATGGCCTCCAGCATCACCACACCCGGCATGATCGGCTTCCCCGGAAAATGTCCCTGGAAAAAATTATCATTCATTGTGACATTCTTGATACCGACCCCTTTTTTGCCGGGCTCGGTGATGGTCACCCGGTCCACTAAAAGGAACGGATAGCGGTGGGGCAGGATCTTCATGATGTCATTGATGTCATAGGTTTTTGTTTTCATGCAATTATACTCCATGATTTTCTGGACCAATTGACGGTTCAGGGCATGCCCGCTTTTGAAACCCACCACATGCCCACGCACCGGCCTACCAAGCAGGAAGAGATCACCGACGATGTCGAGGGCCTTATGGCGCGCGCACTCATTGGAAAAACGCAGGGCATTGTTCAATGGGCCGTTATGGCCCATGACGAGCGTGTTCTGCTCATTGGCCCCCTTGCCTAACCCAAGCTGGCGGAACATCGCCACTTCACTCTCCAAACAAAATGTACGGGCAGACGCAACTTCCGTTTCAAAGGCCGTGTCTGTCACGACCGTCGAGAACAATTGCGAGCGCAAGGCCGGGTGATCGTAATCTAGCGTATAGGAAACCTTGAAATCCACGGCCGGCGTGATCGTCACCGAAGCGTCCCCTAATGAAGCCGTGATCGGAGCTTTGATCTCGATGTATTCCCTAGGGGCATTCTGCTCGACCAATCCGGACTTTTTGAACGCCTGGACGAATTCACGGCTACTCCCGTCCATGCCGGGTATTTCTTCTCCATCCAATTCAATGGTCAAATTATCAA
>JAYVSG010000275.1:0-8569 GCA_043775535.1 Candidatus Omnitrophota bacterium | reverse complement strand
AATTCACGCTGGCGCGCGTCGCGCAGGATGATGGAGCTTCCTTCCTTGCCCTTCAGGTAATGGTCGTAATCCCTCTCAAGCCCATCGAGCCCGACATTGTCGATACCGGCGAAGCCGATCAAATGCGCAGCCAGTGTCTTGTTGGGGTAAAAACGTTTGCTTTCCTTGATGAACCCTATCCCGGAAAATTTCTTTTCCTTAACGTGCTGGTAAACGCTTTGGGGAAGCTTTCGCGCCACCCAGACGAAATACTTATCCTTGCTGACCTTAGCCTTAAGCAGCGCCGGGTCCATGCCGATGATGGCGGCCAATTCCTTGACGATCGAGGCGGCATCGTGCTGCTTGACGAGGACGCGCGGGTTGGCATACAGGGAATAGACAGGCAGGTTGATGGCCAGCGGCCTTAGGTTACGGTCGTAGATGACACCGCGCTTGGGCTCAAGAGTAACAGTATGTTCGTGCTGACGGTCAGCAAGGCCAGCCAAATACGTGGAACGGAAGATCTGTATATAGAAGAGAAAGAAGATCGAGTAGATGAAACCCACCAGCAGAAAAATGAAGACTGCGGCAAAACGAAAGGGGTATTTACGCAGGTACAATTTGGACCCTATCTATTTAATGTTCCCAGGCCTTGGCTTCCCGGGGAGATATAAAGGACAACCAGTTCCACATGGGCCCCTCGATGCGGGCTTTGGGCCTTTCCACCGGACGGACGGAACCGGCCGGGCCGGAAAAAGTCATGACCCGGTCATTGCCTATGAACTGCAGCCCCTCATCTTTTTCCAAGAGTTCACGGCCCAAATGGGTCGCGGATTTCAACGCAAGGATCTGGTGGGTCAACGCACCGTTGTCATCCATCAGGTCGTGCATCTGCTTCTCCCTCGCCTTGCCCTTATAAGCAAGCTCGAAAATCTGCATCTGCATATGGATGTAGATCAGGGCGGTCACGGTCATGAAGCCCATCAATTTGACCCAGGTCTTTAGATTCATGCTGTCCTTTGTACGGCCCTGACCTTCGCACTGCGGCTGCGTGAGTTGGTCTCACACTCCGCGTCGGAGGATTGCAGGGGTTTCTTGGTCAATATCTCGACTTTATCTTCTTCGGCCCAGCGTTTAAAGGCGTTCTTAACGATACGGTCCTCGAGCGAATGGAAGGCTATGATGCATAACCTTCCGCCCGGCTTCAAGACCTTGAGGCAGTTCTCCAAGGCCTCGTTCAAACTCTTAAGTTCTTCGTTCACCGCGATGCGGAATGCCTGGAACGTGCGCGTCGCCGGATGTATGCGGCCCCGGGTATATCCGTGCGGCAGGGCCCGAAGCACGATGTCCGCCAAACGGGCGGTGTTCTCTATCTTTTGTTCCGCACGGCGGTAAACAATGGCCTTGGCAATGCGCCTGGCGAAACGGTCCTCGCCCCAATCTTCGATGATCCGTGCCAATTCTTCTTCGGACAATTTATTGACCAGGTCCGCGGCTGTCGGCCCCTTGGTCTTGTCCATGCGCATGTCCAGCGGACCGTCCGACTTGAACGCGAAACCACGCTCAGGGTCGTCCAACTGGAAACTGGATATGCCGAGGTCCAGCAATATCCCATCCACCAAATTAACTTTAGCCTCAGCCAAAAGCCGGTCGACGTTACTGAAATTACCCTGTAACAAATCAACCCTTAAGGGCAGTCCCGCCAATCGTTTCTTGGCCTCGGCTAAAGAAGAGCTGTCACGGTCGATGCCGATCAAATGCCCCGACGCACCCAGGCGTTCCGCCATGAGAAGCGCGTGGCCGGCCATCCCCAAGGTCCCATCCACCGCGGTGCCGCCCTGAGGCAGAGACAAAAGCCCCATCACCTCTGTTGGCATTACCGATATGTGGGAGGACTCGTTCATGGCCTTTGACCTAGGACAGATCGAGCATGCCCTCGGCCGTTTGTTCAAAATCCACGCTGGTTTTGCTGAAAAATTCCTGCCAGGTCTTCGTGTCCCAGATCTCGATGCGGTTGGCAACACCGATGACGATGGCGTCCTTCTTGATGCCGGCAAAATGTTTCAGATAATCAGGGATGATGAAACGCCCCTGTTTATCCGGGAGCACTTCCACCGCTCCCGAGAAGAACATACGGTTGAAATCACGGGCCTGCTTCTTGGTAAAGGATAGGCTCTTGAATTTATTCTCCTGCAGGCGCCACTCCTGGTCGGCGAACATGAAAATGCATTTATCAAGCCCACGTGTAACGTAGAACTTGTCAACGCCGTTCTCTTTCGCCACCTCGCGCAGGCGCGCAGGCAGGATCAGACGGCCTTTATTGTCTATGCCGTGTGTGTATTCCCCGTAAAACACTCATTCCTCCACTTTTCACCACTCTACTCCACTTGTGTGCAAGTATAAGGCCGCATATATGGGTTGTCAACACCAAAAAATGTATATTTGTAGCGTTCAGGGCGGAGCGGGCATGCTTCACCCTTCAATAGATACAAAAAGGAAACACATGTAGTGTTTCCTTTAAGTGGAGCGATATTCTAAAAAAGTTTAATTTGATCTAAGAATACGGCGGGCTTCGTGTTCGTCCTTCTTGATCTGTGCGATCAGTTCCTGCGGATCCTGGAACATGCGTTCCGAACGGATATTCTTGATGAACTCGACTTCTATGATCTTGCCGTACAAGTCGATCTTAAAATCGAAGAGGAAAACTTCCAGGTGGACCTTGGGATCTTTTTCCTTGAAGGATGGGCGCAGACCAAGATTCGCCACACCTTTTAATATCTTATTGTGATGCTTCACACGCACAGCATAGACGCCATTGGGCGGAAGGACATCGCACTCATACTGCACATTTGCCGTCGGGAAACCAAGTTTCTTCCCTCTGCCTTTACCATGGACGACGGGCCCCAGGATAGAGAACGGACGCCCGAGCAAACGTTTCGCCCCGCTTAGGTCACCTCCTGCGATCAAAGCGCGGATGCGGGTGCTGCTCACTGCTTCACTGCCGCTCTTAAGGGCTTTGATGGCGTGCATCGTGTAGCCGTACCGCGAAGCCAATGAATTAAAGAGCTCCGTATCCCCGGCGCGGTTGCGGCCAAAACGAAAATCTTCACCGACAAATATGGCGCGGGCGCCTAAGCGCTTGACCAGCACATCACGGATAAAAGCTTCCGGCTCAACGGCAGCGACCTTCTTATTGAAGCGCACCACCACACAGAGCTTCACGCCAAGCTCTTCCATTAATTGCATGCGGTGCGCAAAAGAAACAAGATAGCCTAGTTTCACGCCGGGACGAAGCACATGCGCCGGATGCGGGAAGAATGTCACCACCACAGGCACGGCCTTCAATGCCCTGGCCCTGGTGACCATTTTCCTGATCAAGTACTGGTGGCCCCGGTGCATGCCATCAAAGATACCGATGGCCAGCGCAGCCTTCTTCAGATCAAGCTGTCCAGTTCCGTATATGACCTTCATTCAATTCCTCTAAGGTTACTGAATCCGCAATATCAAAAGGCCCGACCTTGGTGCGTTCGATCTGGCAGATGCAGGCGCCGCAGCCCAGCACATCACCGACATCCTCGGCGAGCTGGCGCACATAGGTCCCCTTGGAACAAGCCATGAAAAATTCCGCTTCCGGGGATGCAAATCTCAGGATCCTCAATTCATTGATGCGCACCTTGCGCGCGACGCGTTCAACTTCCTTGCCCTGGCGCGCCAATTTGTACAAACGCTCACCCTTATGCTTGACCGCGGAGACCATGGGCGGTTTTTGCTCGATCTCGCCGACAAAACCGGCCAGCGCCTTTTCCACCTGTTCCTGGCTTACACCGTCATATGGTTTTTGTTCCAACACCGTTCCCATGATGTCCGCCGATGAGGTCTTGGTGCCCAGGCGCAGGGTCGCACGGTAGCCCTTGTCAAAGGCCACGAATTTATCGAAGAGCTTCGTCGACTTTCCCAGAAGAATGACAAGCACACCCGTGGCCATGGGGTCCAGGGTGCCTGCGTGGCCCACACGCTTCATGTTCAGCTTGCGGCGTATGGCGCTGACCACATCGTGGGAGGTGATCCCCGACGGTTTATTGACGACCAGGATGCCCTGGCGTTCAATGCCCGGTACGGGCTTGGGCCGTATATTGGTAAATTGCATGGAACTATCCTTTCAATTCGCGCGCAATAGCGGCGAGTATCTGTTTTTGGGCTGTTTGAAGGCCTCCGAATACCTTGGCCCCCGCGGCCTTGCGATGCCCGCCGCCGTTGAATTCCTGGGCCAACGCGGCAACATTAAAATCCCCTTGGCTGCGAAAATTGATGCGCGTCTCCTTGGGACTGACTTCCGTAAAAATGGCTACGAGTTCTATGCCGTTGACCGTGCGCAGGAAGGTGAATAACTTCTCCTTCAGGTCGAACGAACTTGAGAATGCCTTCAAGGTCTTGATGGGCAGGACCACACAATACACCTTATTGCCGAGCGACAATTTGGCCTGATGGATGACCTCGATGAAAAGCTTCAGGTCCTTGACCGGTATGCCGATGTATAAACGTTCATACATTTCCTGCACCTTGATGCCATGACGGACCAGGGCGGCGGCAATGGCTAAGGTGCGGGGGCTGGTATTCTCATAACGGAAGGAACCGGTGTCGGTCATGATCCCCGAATATAAAAGGACGGCCAAAGATCTGGTGATCTTCATGTGCGCCGCCTCGAACAATTCAAAAAGCACTTCGCAGGTCGACGAAGCAGCACCGGTCACCCAATTCACCGTACCGAACTTGTCGTTGGTAATGTGATGGTCGATGTTGACGATGGGCTTGCCCCTGACCAGGAGCTTCTCCACCCCGCCGATGCGCAGGCGGTCCCCGCAATCAAGGACAATGGCGGCATCATAGTCAAAAGCGTCAATGTCCGAAGCCTTCTTCCAGATACCTGCCTGCGGCAGGAAACCCAGCCACTGGGGCAAGGCATCCTCGTTGACCACCGTGACCTTTTTGCCCAGGGACCTGAGAAAGAGAGCCATGGATAAGGCAGACGCTGCCGCATCCGCGTCGGGATTATGGTGGCTGACGACCAGGAACTTTTGGTGTTTGTGGCAAACCGCGAGTACGTCTTTAATTTGCTTCATCCACATCTCCCTTTTGCTTTTCCATGTCCTTGATCTCCTGGAGCACCATGTCGATCTTGGCCAGATGCTGGACACCCTTGTCAAAAAAGAATTGCACCTCCGGTGTATACCGGAGTTCCGTGCGCTGGCTGATGAGTTTGCGGATATAGCCTGCGCAAGAAGTGAGCCCGTCCTGGGCCTTCTGGATCTCTGCAGGGTCGTCCGAAAGAATGGAGAACCTCACCCGCGCGTGCTGCAAGTCTTTGCTCACATCCACACTCTGGATGGTGATGAACTTTACACGCGGGTCCCTGATCTCTTCCTTGAGTATTATGTTGCCGATCTCCTTCTTGATCAGCGCATTGACCTTTTCCATCCTCATATCCTACACTCCCCTTGGTAAAGCGCCCCAAAGTACCAAGCGCTCGACGATCTCGTCCTTGTTCTTTTCCTTGTTTATCTTGGCCATTTCCTTGGCAAATCTCTGTCCCTTGACCGTATCCATGGCGCCGCCCTTGACCGCCGTGTTCAGAAGCCCAAGGGTGTGCCGTTCAATGCTAAAACCAAAACGCCCGGCAAAACGCGCCGCACGCAATATCCTCGTCGGGTCATCGATAAAACTCTTATCGTGCAATACCCGTATCTTCTTTTCCTTAAGGTCGGCCATGCCGCCGTAGAGATCGACCATTGTCCCCCACGTCTTCGGGTTAATGGAAACCGCCATGGCATTGACCGTAAAATCCCGACGAAAGAGGTCGTCCTTCATCACAGATGGCTTGACCACAGGGAAGGCCCCTGGCTTTGGATAGGTTTCTTTCCGCGCCGTCACGAAATCGACCATGCGTCCACCGGACAAAGCGACCGTTGCCGTCCCAAAACCGTGGTAACAGACGACCTTGCCCTTATGCACAGCCGCGAATTGCTTGGCTGCTTCCATGGCCCTGCCTTCGAGCACAATGTCCAGGTCCAATACGGGCGTCTTAAGCACAAGGTCCCTCACCGGCCCGCCCACCACATAGGCCTTTTCCTTACGCGCTTCCGCTAGCATGCCTGCGGCACGGGCGAGGTCTAAAGCACCATCATCTAATCGTGACAAGATATCCATATCAATTGCGCGGATGGAACTGTTTGTGTATGCCTTTCAATCGCTCCTTGTCCACATGTGTGTAGATCTGCGTGGTGGAAATGTCGCTGTGCCCCAGCATTTCCTGGACGCTGCGCAGGTCCGCGCCATGTTCAAGCAAATGGGTGGCAAAGGTATGCCTCAAGGTATGCGGCTTGATGTTCTTCTTGATGCCGGCCAACTTGGCATATTGCTTGATCATGCTCCAGGCGCTCACCCGGCTCATCTTCTTGCCCTGCTGGCTGATAAACAGCGCATCCGTGTCCTTGGCCTTCAACAATTTCGGCCTGGCCTTCTCACAATAGAGCAGGACAGATTCCCTGGCTTTCTTGCCGACAGGAATAAGGCGCTCCTTACTGCCCTTACCCACGGCCCGTACAAAACCAACTTCAAAATTCACGCTCGTCATCTTCAAGTCGACAAGCTCAGAAACACGTAAACCTGCGGCATAAAAAAGTTCAATCATGGCCTGGTCGCGTTTTCCCCTAGGGCCTTTGGCCTTCAAGGCCTGCTCCAACATGGCATCGATCTCTTTCTGGCTCAAAACTTCCGGCACGCGCTTGAAGAGCTTGGGCGTCTCGACCAAGGTGGTCGGGTCTTCCTTGGCCAGGTCCTCCCTGACGAGGAAGCGGTGGAACATCTTGATCGCGGCCAGATTGCGGCAAATGCTGGTCGTGGAAATGCCATGCTTCTTGAGACCCATCATATAGGCGGTGATATGTTCCCGCTGGATCTTGTCCGGCGACTTGATGCCTTTTTCCCCCAACTGCTCCGCGTATTTATTGAGGTCGCGCGTATACGCCGCAAGGGTATTTTTCGCCAAACCCCGTTCGACAGAGATATAAGTGATGAATTCCTTGATCAGCGCGTCCATCGGCTCCTATTTCGCCACGACGGCGACCAGATCTTTTTTGACCTTGGATGGCGCCAGCTTACTGTTGAGCAAACGGTGAAAGGCCCGCAGATCGCTCTGGATCCGCGAGACATTGCGCATATGCTTGGGCATGTTCATCGCATTATCATAATACGCCAGCAATTCCTTAAGCCGCGCCAGCTCTGCCCGCTTCTCTTCATTCACCAGTTTGTTCATCTCTTCAAGATGGCCATAGACCTGATCGAGAGTGGAACGCACCCTCTTATCGGGACTCTTATCATCCAGCGCCGACCACAGGTCCTTATACCAGACCTTCACCATCACGTATTGATCTTTGTAGCTCTCTGCCGGATCGCTGTTAGGGGCAGCATACTCCTCCGGCTCCAATACCGGGATGAAACCCGTATCTTCCACCTGGCCTTTTTTCTTCTGGCGGGTGAATTTCTTGCGCAGCGGGTCGCAAGAACTAAAACTCATGCTCATCACCAGGACAACAGTGATGGCGATCAACATATTTGTATTAAGTAACCGTCTGACCATTGAGCATCTCCTCGAACTGTTTTTGATTTAAAACAATAACCCCCAGCTTCCTTGCCTGTTCCTGCTTGGAACTGGGGGAGCTTCCCACCACCACATAATCGGTCGCCTTGCTGACCGAACCTGATACCTTGCCGCCCTGGGCCTCGACCAGCTTTCCCGCGTCCTCGCGCGACATGCCATCGAGCTTACCGGTAAAAACAAACCTTTTACTTTGGAGGCGCATTGAAACATTCTTTACTAGCTCCTCAACAGGATCAACTCCCGCATTTCTAAATTGTTGCAAAAGGGCATCTATTCTTGAAGCACGAAAGAAATCAACTACCGACTTAGCCATAATGGGGCCCACATCATCAATGCTCTGCAATTCTTCTATTGAAGCATCGCTTAACGCTTTTACTGTACAGAATTTTTTTGCTAATACACTAGCTGCTTTTATCCCAATATTCATAATCCCTAAACCCAATAGAAATCGAGCCAAGGGTTTCTTCTTGCTCTCCTCAATTGCCGCAATAAGCTTTTCCGCTTTTTTCTCGGCAAATAACTCTAATCCAATCAAATCTTCTTTTCGCAGGTAATAAATATCAGCTAAAGATTTAATTAAACCTTTATCTAGGAGTTGAACTACCGCCGCCTCTCCCAAACCCTTGATGTCCATTGCATTACGAGAGGCAAAATGAATAAGCCCCCGCTCTATTTGTTGCGGACAAGATACATTGACGCATCTATAAGCAACTTCTTTGTCTTTCTCTCGGATAATCTTGCCTCCACACGAAGGACAAAATTCAGGAATATTAAATCCCTCCCCACCCGGAGACTGAGAAATAACCTTGATAATCTTTGGAATAACGTCGCCAGCCCGTTCAATCAATACTTTGTCGCCTATATTTACTCCAAGACGTTCAATCTCATCAAAATTGTGCAGCGTTGCACGCGATATTACAACTCCAGCACAAG
>JAYVSG010000274.1:0-1656 GCA_043775535.1 Candidatus Omnitrophota bacterium | reverse complement strand
CAGCTCTTGGGCATGGGCCGGAACCGGACCCAAGGCGGTCAAAATAAGACAAAAAGCCGTTACAAAGCTTATAAACCGTTGTTTTAGAGGGGTTTTTGGGCAAAACATAATGTATAGTATATACTACATATAGGGGCAAATGCCAGTTGGGACCCCTATATAATACAGATATAATCCTTGATTTTTGAGCATGATCCGATATATTATAGACCTATGCAAAAGTCCATCCACTCAGTACATATCCCGGTCATGGGCACCGGTTTCTCGATCGATACTCCTGTCAAGGTGGCCAAATACGGCATCCACTCGGTCATTTCCCTTGTGGACGACACCCTGATCGAGCAAATGCGCAAATTTTACGCCGAAAAAGAGGGCGAACCCTACACCCCTATCACCAAATATGATGAGGATTTCCGGGCCCGCCGGATCACTGCTTATTTGGACCTTTTGGACCGCATCATCCAGCGCCAGTTCTTCATGGTCAAGAATTCCCCTTTTGAGGCCGGCACCGAGATCACCAAATATTTTGAACTCCTAGATGACTCTTCGGAATTAAAAAAGAAATACATCCAGATGCTGGCCCTGCCTTCCGGTGATGCCAAAACCCGCCTGCAGGAAGAACTGCGCGGCGAAATGCGCGCCGGGGACATCAATGTCAATATCATGACCAAGGTCGACCGCGACAATTACGACCAAAAAGGCAATAAGCTTTCCCCTGAATTTTCCGACGGGCTTGCTGCCCTGCGTGGCTATGCACAAAGCAGCGTGCGTTCGGCCATTGTCTTCTCTGCCGGCATCAACCGCCGCCTCTATTCCTACGTGGAACAGTTCAAGGATTTCTACGCGGATACCAGCGGTGACATCAAGAAAAAGATCATCCTAAAAGTCAGCGATTTCCGCTCCAGCATCATCCAAGGAAAATTCTTCGCACAAAAAGGCCTGTGGATCTCGGAATACCGTGTTGAATCCGGCCTCAACTGCGGCGGACATGCCTTTGCCACCGACGGCTTCCTGATGGGCCCCATCCTCGAAGAATTCCGTACTAAAAGAGACGAGCTCATCCAGCAGCTGCATACATCCTATAATAAAGGTCTCTTGTCCAGGAACCGCAGCACCTTTACCCAGGCCCATGAAGTCAAGATCACGGCCCAGGGCGGCATCGGCACGCGCAATGAAGACCAGTTCCTGATCAAGCATTACAATCTCGACGGCACCGGTTGGGCAACCCCCTTCCTGCTCTGCCCGGAAGCCACCAACGTGGACCTTGTGACCTTGGACAAACTGGCCCATGCTACGGAAAAAGACCTGTATTTAAGCGATGTCTCCCCGCTCGGCGTGCCCTTCAATAATTTGCGTGACTCCTTAAGCGACCTGGAAAAAGACATGCGCATCATGAAGAACCGCCCAGGCAGTGCGTGTCCCAAGGGGCATCTGGTGTCCAACACCGAATTCACCCCCGAGCCCATTTGCACGGCCTCACGGCAGTACCAAAAGCTCAAGATTGACCATTTGAACACCCAGAACCTAGGTGAAAACGAATACAAGCACCGCTTTGATGCCATCATTGCCAAGGGCTGTATCTGCCATGACCTGGGCGAAGGCGCGCTCATCATCAATGGTGTACCGACCAAGGTGCCGCGCTTTACCGCGGTCTGC
>JAYVSG010000273.1:0-2675 GCA_043775535.1 Candidatus Omnitrophota bacterium | reverse complement strand
CAACGGCCTTGAGCAAGGCATGGGTGTTCTGGTCGTTCGAGGAATCGACCACAATGACTTCAGAGACCAGGTCGAAAGACTTGAGCTTGAAGATGCTTTCCAACGTATGGCCGATGGTCTTGTGGGAATTGTAGCTTGGGATGATGAAGGAGATATTAGGGTTTGTCATTGATGAATCTCTCGGAAACGAGCATGAGGCCGATGAAGAACCAGACGTACCAATTGAACGCCAAATAATAAGACAGATTGTCTGCGGAGCAAATGATCATGTAGCTGATCAGATAGCTGATCCCTATCCCCCACAGTGTTGAGGGTATTTTTCCGGCAGCATTACGCATATTCTTAAAGAAGATGAGCAGTGGACTTATCAATAGGCCAAGGAAACTGATCAAACCGATCAAGCCGGTCTCAAATAATATTTCCAAGTACGCATTATGGGCCCCCATATTGCGGCCGACATTGGAGAAATCGACAGACATGGGTTTGAAAGAAGTCAGGCCATACCCATGCAAGGGCTTCTGTTTGATCAAGGGCAAACTGCTCTCCCACATCCGCAGACGCCATTCGAAGGAATTAAGACCACTATATTCCTGTTTCTCCCCGCTTGATATGGAGTGCAGGCGTTCCCTGACTTGCGGCAGTGAAAGGCTTAAAGGGATGAGCAAAAGCAGCATCAGCAGTAGTTTTCTGTCTTTAAGAAAGCCGTGGATCATGAAAATACCGGCGCAGGCGATCCAGGCATTCCTGCTCTTTGTTGCAACCAAGAGGAATAGCATGGCCATGATCATTATTTTCATGCAGATCATGATCTTGGGCTTATGCTTCAGATATTCGGTCTTCAGGAGATAAAAGTAAAAGGTGATCCCTAAGACCATGTAGAACGCGAGGATATTGGGATGTGTGAAGGGGCCGGAGATGCGTGTACCAGCATCTGCGAAGTATTTCCCTCCGTGGGCTAGATCCCAATAACCGTTAAACACCGGAAGAATGAAAGAGCAGGCGAATATTTTAAGCCAGGAAATGAAGTCTTTTTCCGTCTTGATCAAAAGGAACGGGAGCAGGAACATGGCAAAGTAGCTGACATAATTGAAATACAAGCGCACCCCGCTCATCATATAGGGTGAATATAGGACGCTTAGGAACATTAGGAAGAGGTAAATGATCCAAATACGGACGGTTTTTTCTTTATTGGGGAAGGTCGACTGGTAGATCGCCAGAAAAGCGGCCAGGATGATGACAGCCAGATTGACGACCGCCCCTGCGCCGAATCCCCCTCCGCTCTTGGTCAGATTCAAGGAATTGTCCAACAAAGGGCGAGCCAGGAAGATCACCGTAAAGACCCAGATAGGTTTGATGATAAGGATCGCGAAGAACACGACCGACAGCGGTAAGGCAAGCAGGTAAAGCGGCTTAATGCTCAGGAGCGGCAGCAGTTTATTAAAGAGCAATCCAAAGAGGATGCTAACTAGGAGCGCAACGACGATGCGCAGGTCAAAGATGCGTGAGTTGTTCATACAGGACCTCGAACCTTTTAGCGGCATCTTTGATATTGAATTTCTCCAGGCAGGTGCTGTAACCATTGGCCCCCACCTTTTGGCGCAGTGCAGGGTCTTTGAGCAGGCGAACGAGCGCTTCCGCCCATCCCTCATCCTTGAATGGGTCAAGAGTGACGCCATTTTCCCAATCACGGATGAATTCGCTGTTGCATCCCACATCTTTGGACACAACAACCGGTACGGAAAGGCTGGTTGCTTCTAATATGGCGATCGAATGCAGTTCAAGGAAGGATGGCAGTAAGAAGACATCTGCGCCTTTAAGCAGGCTATTGATATCGGCGTGATAGCCGATCATCTTGACGTTGTTCTCAAGCCCCTGCCGCTTGATATCTGCCAGGGTCTTTTCATATAAAGGCCCATCTCCAGCGATGAGGAACACAACGTTGGGAACTTCTTTAATGACCTTGGGGGCTATCCTTACGATCAGGTCGGCGTTCTTTTCAGGCGCGATACGTATGGGCGTCAGGATGACCAAGGCATCTCTGTCATTCCCACAAGCTTTAAGCGGGAATCCATCCATCGGGATGCCGTTCGGATATTCCCGGATGCGTTCCGGAGCATAGATCTTTTCTTTAATGAGGAATTCTTTATTCTGACGGGTCAGGACCACTACCCGGTCGGAAACATTGCTGAATTTACGGACAAAGCGGTATTGATTATTAAACCCCCTGCGGCGGGCGAAATCTTCAGGTTCCAAATAACGGAAATCATGCACATGCTCAACGATCTTGCAGCCGGTCAATTTTGCGGCCGCACTGCCCCAGATGTGGGCGCTGAAAGTGTGGGTATGGATGATCTGGATCTTATTCTTTAGAAGATAGGCTGCTAGTCTTAAGACAATCCCCACGGTGGCCAGGCTTTTGACTTTGTGGTCTGCTTGGGCATACTTGAAGTGTTTGATGCCGGCTTCTTTGAACTTGGGTTCCAGTTCCCCGCCAAAGGAATAGGCCACGTGCAATTCAAATTTATTATGGTCGATCGAGCGCAGCAGGTTCAAAAGATTGACCTCCGCCCCGCCCAACCCCAAGGTCTTGATGATATGGAGCACGTGGATCTTAGCGGCCATGGTCTCTCATCTTGATGATATGGGCCGGGTTGCCCCCCACAATGGCATTGGCC
>JAYVSG010000272.1:0-3056 GCA_043775535.1 Candidatus Omnitrophota bacterium | reverse complement strand
ATCAAGAGGATCCCGTAGATGAAGCTCCCAAAATGGATGTTCGACCACAATATCCCTAAAAATGGCAGGGCAAGCAAGAACCTCCCATTCCCCGTCCTGGCATGTGTATACAGAACAATAAGAAATAGCTGCACGAAAAGAAAGTTGAATGCATCCGGTCTTAAGAAAGCCCTCTCGACCAAAGCATAGGACAATAAGAGCGCCAATACCAGGGCCAGCGAAGACCTGACCCTGCCCCAGGCATAGACCAGGAAAATGCCGATGATGCCTGTCATGAACAAGGCCCGGACGATCTTAAGCCCGGTGTACCCCCTAATCTTATAGACGGAATAAAGACTGAGACTTCCCAGCCAATCAGTGGAAACCTGGGGAAGCTCTTCACTCATAAAAGGGAACGGATAGGTGCTGGGAATCTGGTGATGCTCGAAGATCCAGCGGCCGGTGGCCAGATGCAGCCACACATCCTCTGTCTCAATGGGACGGAAGAAGAAAATGGAAAGAAAGATAAGAAAAAGTGCGCAAAAAAAATACGGGGAGGATTTTCTCCCCCCCGCATTTTCTAAACGATCAGACTGTACTATTTGCACAATTTCAAGAACACACCAGTACAGCCCTTGGTCGTGACACCAGTGCCGGCGTCAAAGGTGAAGTCGATGGTGGATGCGACAGTAGTATGGCCCGTCGCGAGCATTCTCATGCTGTTGGCAGCTGAGTTACTGAAGGCATACGTGAACCCATTGGTCGCAACAGCAGAGCTCGGATCGGTCATACGGATCTCAGCCCAGGTGTCACAGTTGGCAATTGCCGCCGCTGTGATGACATCGCCGCCGGTCTCATCAGCGAGACAGCGGTCAACCGCCTTCTTCAAGTTGCCCGCAATACCAAAAGCTTCGGCCGCCTTGGCCTTGTCGATGTTTTCAGTGAGTTTCGGCAAAGCGATCGCTGCCAAGATACCCAAGATAACAACAACGATGATAATTTCTATGAGCGTGAAACCACCCTTTTTCTTCAATCCGATGCTTTTCATGATTTTCTCCTTATTTGATAAATAAATGGCGTTTTTGGGCTTACTGAAACTTTACCACGCACGACAGACGCTGTCAAAGCCATTTCAGACTTTTTAAGGAAGCGCTTTCCCGTCCCTAACCACCGGTCAGATCGAACAATGGGAGGAACATCGAAAGTACGATCACACCGATAATCCCCCCCATGAAAACCAACATCACCGGTTCGATCAAGGTGCCGATGCGCTTCATGAATGCTTCAACGTTCTTCTGGTAAAAGGCAGAAACATGCTTGAGCATCTGCCCCAGCTGGCCGGTCTCTTCCCCGACCTTGATCATCTGCACGCACATGGACGGGAAGAAACCACTGGAAGCCATGGGATCGGCCAGCAATTTACCTTCCCGTACGGATTCACGGATATTGGACACGACCAGGGCGCAGGTCTTGTTCTCGACCAGGCGTTCCGTGATCTCCAACGCATACAGGATAGGGACTCCGCTATCAACGAGAATGGCCATCTGGGAGGAAAATTTCTCAACAACAATAAGCCGGTAGATCTCCCCGAAACCCGGCAGGCCGAACATGACCTTCTCAAAAACCATCTGCCCGGAGCTTGTTTTTAAATAACCTTTGATCATGTAGAACGCACCGAAACCCGCACCGATCAATAGAAGTATGTTGCCTTTAACGAATTTGAAGAGCGTCATCATGGTCTTGGTGAGCACCGGCAACTCCACATGCATGCTCTCGAATATGCTCTCAAAACGAGGCGCGACGAACAGGGCAAAGAAGGTGATCGCACCCATACACACCACGAACAGAACCCCAGGATAGACCAAGGCCGAGGTAATGGTCGAACGGAAGGCCGCCTCCTGCTCACTGTAGACGGTCAATTTATTGAGCACCATGGGCATGGTACCCGAGGCTTCCCCCACTTCGACCAGGCTGACCCAAAATTGATTGAAGACCTTGGGATGTTTGGCCAAACTGGCACTGAGGGTCTTTCCCTGCTCCACGTCGTTCTTGACCTCGGTCAAAATACGGTAGAGCTCCTTGCTTTCGATCTGTTCCGTGACAACGGCTAGGCTCCGCATGAGGGTAACGCCCGCCTCAAGCATGGTGGCCAACTGCCGGGCCAATACCAGGAGGTCCTCAAGTTTGACCTTATTGTGGGTGAATTGTTTGGTGACAACGGCTTTTTGGGCGACCTTGGGGGCACCGCTGACCGCAGGGTTGATGCTGATGATGAAATAACCGTCCGCCTGCAATTTTTCAGCAAGGGTCTGTTCACTCAAGGATTCGACCATATCCTTCTTGGTCTTTCCATTGGAATCCTTGGCTACATAGGCATACATCGGCATGGCATATTCCTTTATTCGGTCACAATGCCGAGGGCTTCATCCACGGTGAGAATACCTTCTTCCACTTTTTTCATCGCGGATTCGAACAAGGTGTCCATGCCGTTCTTGCGGGCAGCATCCCTGATCTGGATATACGGCGCATTAGTGGCCATTAAATTCCTCAGCTCATCGTTGATCGCCATGACCTCGGAGATGACAACGCGGCCTCTATACCCCGTATGGTTGCAGACATCGCAGCCCTTTGCCCGGTAAATAAGATCGCTTTTGATCTTGTATTCCCCGACCATCTGCCCGGCCGTCTCATAGGGCTCACGGCACTTACTGCACAATTTACGCCCCAGGCGCTGGCCGATGATCATGATCAGGGACGGGGTCAAAAGATAGTGCGGCACGCCGATATCGACCAGGCGGGTGACCGCAGAAGGAGCATCGTTCGTATGCAGCGTGCTGAGCACCAAGTGTCCCGTCAAGGCCGCGCGCACACAGATCTGCGCAGTCTCAAGATCACGCACCTCACCGACCATGATAATGTCAGGATCCTGGCGCAAAAACGCTTTCAATGCCGTCGCAAATGTAAGCCCTATGTCATTGCGCACCGCCACCTGGTTGATCCCTTCGATCTTGAATTCGACAGGATCTTCCGCGGTCATAATGTTCAAGCTAGGGTCGATGACCTCATTAAGGGAAGAG
>JAYVSG010000271.1:0-4734 GCA_043775535.1 Candidatus Omnitrophota bacterium | reverse complement strand
GTTTCATTGGCCCCAACCTGAGCCTGGGTCTGAAGGTTGCCGTTATTGATGAGGCGCTGGATGTCCTGGCGTGCGGTCAAACGTGTCACCGGCGTCAGGTCAAAGGTCAACTGCAACCCGGCCAACTCCTTACCCTGTTGGGACACGGTATCGGCGGATGAGAATGAATTGTCGATCCATTTGTAATAACTGCTCAGGCCCATGCGGTTGAACAGCCTCGCATCCCCGCTGATGCCATAGGCCTTGCCGCTTTCCATGGTGCCGGAATTAAGCCCGGTGAAGCTGATACCGCCGTCGGTGGACACATAGGAGTCGGTGCCTTCGGCTTGGGTTTGTGCAGCCTCGGCCTTGATGGTCGCATCCGGACCCAAATGCGCGGTCACATCCGTTCCCTTCAGGCTGTAATTCTTGTCGGCCTGGGTCTCATTGATGATGGTGCCGCCCACGACGACATTATCCCCGACCGCCTGGGCCACACGGGCGCCCTTGCTCGATTCAGCAACCTTATCCTGGACCGCATACTGGTAATCCATCACCACATAAATAGGGTTCCCGTCAAGCAGGGCACCGGAGACAATGGATTCAGATTTTGCGATCATGGCCACCGGCTGCCAGAAGAGGACCCTGCCCTGCTCCTCATCGAATTCATAGTCCGCGCCGTTCTTCATTTCCTTGGTGGCAACGACCAGGCCGGTGACCTTGTCGCGCACCTCGAGCTTGACCTTGTCGCTGCCCTCGACAACCCCTTTGTGCTTCAAGAAATACAATGAACCGCCCGTACCCAAGAACTCATTGTGCGCCGGCCTTTGCCTGACCTCGGCATGGAAGACCACGACCTTGGTGCGCGCGTCACCGTATGGATTGTTGGCCACCGATTGGTAGTCGAGCTTGCCCCCGTAATAACTGCGGCTGAAGGACGAGAATTCGGTATCGTTGAAGTCAACGGCATAATTACCCCAAATGGCTTCAGACTTGTCCCATTGGACGAGCAGGTACAACGGCCCCTGGGTATTGGTGGCGTTGTAGTTGATCGAGGATTTATCGCCGTAGATCGGGTAGTAGGTGTCCGGGTCCAGACGGCGGAACAATTCCTTCTTCTGCCGGTCGGTGTCAAATGAGGATGTGACCAGATATTTGCCCTTGATCTTGCCTTTCAAGTAATACGCCGCCTTACCCTCGTGCCAGAACCCGTTCTGGAATTTATCATCGGGCTGGGACGCTTCAATGTCCCCGCGGTTAAAGGTGTACCCGACCTTGGCATCACCCATCCCGACGAACATAAGATAGTCCTCACCGACCTTCAACTGGCGGCTATACCTTTCAAGGCCGGCCAACGGAAGCTCTCCCCCCTTAAGCGGGGCAACAGCGCCTCCCGGTACGGCAGGCATCACCGATGATCCATTAACGGCAGGAGTCTCCGGCCCAAACGATGACCTGGGGCTGATGACCTCCAGGTTATAATCACCATTGGGGAGGATGACCTCAAGATTGTCCGGCTGTTCGGTCGTCGACATCCCCCCACTCATCAACTCCTGCGGGGTCAATCCGGAATACTGTTCAACAGGCACATCGGCGAAAAGACCGCCATCTTTGTCGAGGATGCGCAGGGACTTGATGTTCTGGCCCTGACGTGCGATCCGGACCGTTTCGCCCTCGATACGGATATCGCTCTTCTCAAGCGTATTGACCGCATACTGCGTCTTGACCCACTGGCGGTAACTGTCCGTGCGCGACTTGAGCTCATCCTTGTCCGCATCCATTTCTTTTTCATGCTTATACCCTTCCTCGGTCTCAAGGACGCGGATGTCGAGGGGCTTCCTGCGGGTCACATCCCTCTTGCCCTTTACATCCAGCACGGTCAGGAAATATTCGTATTTATGGTCGCTGCGGATGAATTTCTCATCATCACCGCGGCCGTTGAAAAAGATCGGATCGTAGATATTGAACCGGTTGCCTTCAAAACGCCGGATCAATTTATTGGTATCCTGGTCCACAAGGTCAAGGCGCCATTTGTCGATGAACGGTGAATAGTTGGTGAAGATCCTGAATTCCACCTGGCGCACCATGGTGCCGTTGTACATGAGGATCTCTTCTTTGTTCTGGTTGATCCCGCTCGGACTAAAGAGCGCGGCGTTCAAACGGGGCGCCGGGCGGCTGGCGTCCTGGGTCAGGGCGATCTTATCGTTAAAGAACTGCGCGTCCTTGCCCACCACCTGCGCATTGTCCATATTGACACCGAAATTGACCTTGGTGATCCCGCCTTGTGTGATATCGACGACAACGGCCTTGTCGGTGGTCAAGAATGCACCGGGCGGCAGCGTGCGCTCATCCAGGCGCAGGATATGTCTGCCGGGAAGGACGCCGGGCAGGCTGAACTTACCCTCACGGTCCGCGGTCACGACCGTCCCATCCTCGGTCACGATCTGGACATTGGGCACCGGCTTCTCAACAATGGTCGTTCCTTCGGTGGGGTCATATTCAGGGGCATCCTGTTTGCCGTTCTCGTTCAAGTCATAAAATATCTTGCCGATCACAGAACCCAGGTCGAACAACGGGTCCATGATGACCTTGACCGATTTTGTGGCAGAATTGGAGATCACGACGCCATTGCTATAGCGCGCCTTGGCCACGTTCTCGTAGGTGCCGGGGACAACTCCGGAACCAACGACGAGCTGGTAGCGCAGCACCTTGGTCGCGCCGCTGGCAATGGTGCCGATATCAAAGACCAGGGGCCTGCTGCCCTGGGGCTCGGCGATCGACACACCGTCTAACAGGACACGGTTGGGCAGGTATTTGAACCCGGCCGGGATGCGGTCATCGAGCAGAATGGTATTGACAGGGTTCTTGGAGAAATTCTTGATCTGTACGCTATAGGTGATCACATCGCCCACCCTCACCTCGGATTTATTCGCGTCCTTCTCAATGCGCAGCAGCATGGCGCTGGCATCCAATGGATGGTCGATCTGGAGCACGACATTCCCGACGGTGATGGTTTCCCCCTTGGAACCGGTCGCTATGGTACGGCCGGAAGGAAAGGTGGTCAAGGCCGAAGGATAGGTGTAATCCGGGGCCGCGACCGTAATGTAATAATTCCCCGGGACAGCCAGGAAACTGTAGAACCCGTCGGCCAAGGTGGTGTAGGGATTGGTGTCTGCGGCATCAAGGTCGGTACCGACCACAGCGGGTTGATTGTCCGAAGCCCTGTAAATGGTCACGGTCGCCCCCGCGATCAACTGGTTCGTGCTGGAGTCAAACACCACACCGAACGGATCGGTCAGGGTAACACTGATCAAGGTGCTCGCCACCCCATCCACCGTGACAGAAAGATAATTGATATTCGCCGGCAAGGCCGTGGTCAGCGTCACGGAATAATTGCCACTGCCATTCACCGTTCCTGTACCCACCGTCGACAGGAGCAAATTACCGGCAGAATCATTGGCCACGATGGTGATCGTTTGTCCGGCCAGGCCCGTACCCGTCACCGTGGGCGTGCTTCCAAGTATCCTCTGGCCATTGGTCGGTGATGCGATCTGCGGCACCTGGGACGCCGTCGGACTTGCCACCACGGTCAGGTCATTGGTCAGACCGGGCGACTCGGTCAAGAACGCATTAAGGATATACGGCGTCAAATTATTATCAAAGGCGGCCGAACTCACCCTCAGCTGCACTCCCGAAGTTACCACGGTCGTCCCATCCGTATCATTGTCCTGCCCCAGAACAACACGGAAATTACCATTGGCATCAGAACGCGCAGTCGCGACCAGCACCTCGGAGCCCCCGGTCCCGATGCCCTTGATACGCACATTGGTGTTGGCTGAAGCGAGGCCGATGATGGTGGGTGTCTGACCCACAGTGCGGTCATCCGCCGGGGCAGTGATGCGCAAGGCCACAAAAAGCCAGTTGCTGTTATTATTGCCGGAATCGATACAATTCAAACAGGTGACCGCATTGGTCAAGGCATCCGAATCCTGCACATCCAGCGCATTGACGGTCTGAACGCTGTTGGGGAAGGTGATGCTCCATTTGGCCCCCGGCGTGGTCGAATGAACCTTGATCTCACTGTTGCGGGCGCCGAGAAAATTGAAGGTGTTCAAAACCGTCTGGTTACTGCCCGCCGTGAAATTGATCTGCTTGGTGGGCGTCGTGGAATAAAGATCGTAGAAGGTATTGTTGCCGGTTATGGTCGCGGTCGCGGCGGTGTCCAGGGTCACACGCCCGCTGGAATGCGTGAAAACCCCTGCTCCCGTCCGGCTGAAATCCCCGGCAATGGTAAAGGACTTTGCGGTCGTCGGTGCGATCAAGGTGCCTGTCCCCGCAATGGCCACAGAGGCATTGGCATCGATATTGCCGTTCGTCGCGGTCAAGGTACCGGCGCTGATGGTAATATTCCCCGCCGACGTCAGGGTCTTAGCACTGGCCGAGATGTTCAAATTACCTCCATTAATGGTCAAGGCCCCAGCCACATTAAGATCGGCTGTGCGCTGAAAGGTACCTGTGTTGCTTGTATCGTTGATGGTCAGGTTATAGAACTCATTGGCCAGGATGGCATGCGACGTGGGGTCGGTGATCTGCGGTAGGAAGGTCGCTGCCGCACCCGTACCCGTGTAAATGAAGGTGCCCGAATTGATGTCCGGGGTCTTGATCTCCACTGTTTCCGAACCGACCAGGGTGATGGTGCCGTCATTGGAAAGGATATTGGTGACCGTGATGTTCCGGCCTCCTGAACCCAGGGTG
>JAYVSG010000270.1:0-3498 GCA_043775535.1 Candidatus Omnitrophota bacterium | reverse complement strand
GGATGCCCAGAAAGGCGTTGCCCATTTCATGGAGCACATGGCCTTTAAGGGCAGCCAGAAATATTCCTGCGATGCGATCAAGCAAAGCGTTGAAGGTGTGGGCGGGAACCTGAATGCCTTTACCGGTGAAGAAGAGACCTGCTATTACGCCAAGGTCCCGGCCAAACATTTGCCGGGCACATTTGATGTGCTGGCCGATATCAGTTTCTTCCCCAATATAGCCAAGAAAGACCTGGAAAAAGAGCGTGCGGTCATTTTGGAAGAGATCAAGATGTACCATGACCTGCCGCAGTATTATGTGGGGGAGTTGCTGGAAGAGTTACTGTGGCCCGGGCATCCCTTGGGCAAAAGCCTGGCCGGAAGTCCGCAGACAGTGGGCGATATGCAGGTCAAGGACCTGCGTGCCTTCCACGGTCAATTTTATGCGCCCCAGAATGTGGTGGTTTCCGCCTGCGGCCAGATCGACCATGATGCCTTGGTCGCCATGGTGCGGCGTAAATTGGGGAATTTAAAACCGGCCCCCAAGATGAGTTATGTGTCGGCACGCCGGGAGCAGGATAAGCCTGCTGTTCATTTGTACCATAAGAATACGGAGCAGATGCATTTGGCCATGGGGTATCTGGCCTATGAGACCAATCATCCGGATTATTATGCGCTGGCCCTTTTAAGCATCATGCTGGGCGGCAATATGTCGAGCCGCCTGTTCAATGAAGTGCGTGAGAAGCGCGGCCTGGCTTATTCAGTCTCAAGCGGGATCAAGCCCTTGGATGATACGGGGGTTTTCATGATACGGGCAGGGGTTGACAATGACAAGATCGTTCCGGCTCTGGACCTTATCCTCAATGTGCTGAAGAAAACCGCACAGAACGGCGTTACGGCCGATGAATTCAAGCGTGCCAAGGATTATTACCGCGGTCAATTCCTGTTGGGCCTAGAGGACACCTTGGACCATATGCTTTGGGTGGGCAGCGTGGTTTTAAGCAATGACCAGGTCAAGACGCTCAAGGAAGCAGTGGGTAAGATCGATGCGGTCACCTTGGCCGATATCCGCCGTGTGGCGCGCCATGTTTTGGCCGCTGATCGGGCCAATGTGGCGATCATAGGTCCCTTGAAGCCGTCGCAGGAACGGGACTTGAAGAAAATCATTATTGGTTGACAATGGAAATCATATCCAGTACACTCAAACAAGTTATTCAACTTTAAATTCTTTAAGGAGGCTTGATGGAGAAATTATCTTTCTACGATGTGAAGACCAAGGGCAAATTCGAGACCGAAACATATGAAGTCAGAGAAAAATCCGGCCGTTTCTTCGCCGTTGCCAAGTCCCCCAAAGGTACGCATGAGTGCTGGCGCGTATTGAGCAAGGACCAAGCCACCAAAATGAAGAAGAAGTAAGGGAGCGGCTTCTATCCGTACCAAAGCTTTAACTTCCAAACAATTAGCCAACAGTGCAGCTGGTTTTGCAGATGACATGAAGGCGCAGGACATCGTGATCCTCGATATGAGGGGCATGGTCAATTTTTGCGATTATTTTGTCATCTGTACCGGAACTTCCGACCGTCATGTGAAATCCATTGCGGGAGGGATCGATGAGGGTCTAAAAGGGCTTGGGATCGGCACGCATCAGGCCAAAGGTTTAAAAGGTTTTTCATCGCCGTCCAATGAATCGGAAGGCGCCTGGGAATTACTGGACACTGGTGATGTGGTGGCGCATGTGTTCGAACCGCAATCCCGTGAGTTTTACGGTCTGGAGCACTTGTGGCAGGATGCACCCCAGGTTTCCTTTAAGTCCAAGGCTAAGAAGAAAAAAACCTGAGATCTTTTTAAACCCCTCAACAGGGCAAAAACCGGTTGAGGGGTTTACTCTTTTTTATGTATAGCGATATCCGCCGACAATTGCAGGAGATCATTGCCCAAGGGATCAAGGACAGCTGCCCTGAGGCTGGAACTCCGTCCATCCTCATCGACACCCCGGCAGACAAGCAATTCGGGGATTTTTCCTGCAATGCCGCCTTACAGTTAAGCCGTACTCTCAAGAAAAGCCCGCTTCTGATCGCCCAACAGATCGTCCCGGCCGTTGCAGCCGTACTTAAAGACCATCCGGTGCAAAAATATATCGCCAAGGTCGAGGTCAAGGCTCCCGGCTTCATCAATTTCTACCTTTCCTTCCCCGGATTTTATAGTTTCCTGTCGGATGTCTTTGGGCAACAGGCCTCTTACGGTCAGTCGAATTATGGCGGGCATAAGAAATTCTGCCTGGAATTCGTGAGCGCCAACCCGACCGGTCCTTTGACCGTGGCCCATGGCCGCCAGGCCGCGGTGGGCGACACTCTGGTCAATATCCTCAAGACCGTAGGATTCGATGCCAAGAAGGAATATTACGTCAATGACGAGGGCAACCAGATCAATATTCTAGGCCGTTCCCTGCAGGCCCGCGCCCGGCAGATTCTGGGGGTGGATGAGCCTTTGTTCGAAGATGCCTATCAGGGTGAGTATATCCGTACCATGGCGCAGGAATTCATGGATAAGAACGGCGTCAAGACTTTGGCGGAATTACAGGCCCAGCCTGATGCGGCCTTCCGCCAATTCGGCGTTGCCTATTTAATGGACGTGATCAGGAAGGACCTGGTCGATTTCGATGTCCATTTTGACACCTGGTCCTACCAGTCCAAGATCGCCACGGTCGAAGCCATCAAGCAATTATTGGCCGACCTTAAGGCCAAAGATTTTGTTTATGAGAATGAAGGTGCTTTGTGGTTCAAGTCGACCCTTTGGAACGATGATAAGGACCGTGTCGTACAGAAATCCAACGGCGATTATACCTATTTGACCCCGGACATTGTTTATCACAAGGACAAATTCGCGCGCGGCTTTGAGCGCATCGTCAATATCCTTGGGCCCGACCATCACGGTTATATCCCGCGCATCAAGGCGGCGGCAGGAGCCTTGGGTAAGAGCCCGGATGATCTCGATGTCATCATCGTGCAATTGGCCACCATTTTCCGTGACGGCAAGGAAGTTTCCATGTCGACCCGCCGAGGTGAATTCATCACCTTACGTGAGGTGATGGAAGAGGTTGGAAAGGATGCGGGCCGCTTCTTCTTCCTGATGCGCCAGTCCAATGCCCATCTGGAATTCGACCTGGAGCTTGCCAAGAAACAAAGCGCGGAGAATCCGGTGTATTACATCCAGTATGCTCATGCGCGCATCCACAGCATCATCCGCAAGGCCAAGGATGAGGCCAAGATATCCCCGAAGATCGAGGGCATCAGCCGCCTCGATAAACCGGAAGAAGCAGACCTCATGAGAAAGATCGGCCTGTATCCGGAAGTCTTGATCGGTTGTGCGAAGATCCTGGAGCCTTTTGCCCTGGTGCGTTATCTGCAGGAACTGGCGTCCAGTTTCCATAAATTTTATGATGCCTGCCGCGTCCTGGATGATGACAAGGACCTGTCCGCCGAACGCCTGGCCCTGATCGATGCCACCCGCATTGTCCTG
>JAYVSG010000269.1:0-1673 GCA_043775535.1 Candidatus Omnitrophota bacterium | reverse complement strand
GAAGAAATGGAGAAGAAGTACGACCAGCAATTCAGTGTTGTTTTTGAGGTTATCAAGAGGTTGGTTTCATATCCTGATGATGCATATAAGAGAAACAAGGTTGGTTTTAAGGCTAAATCATAATGTCTCTACAAGTCAAACATATCGAATCTCTCTTCCAAGAAGGCTATTCCTTGCCTGACCTATTGCCATATTTGGAATATTCCGATGGGATGTTCATCTTGTCGGATGGCAGTCTTGGGAAGGTTTGGAAACTTTCATTATTAGAATCCGAAGGCAAGGGGGAGGACGCGCTTATCGCCCTGGTCGATCAGTGGGAGAATTGGCTCAATCGTTTACCCAATGACCGTCTTGCCTGCCAGTTCATACTCAGGTCCGAGCGCAATATCAGCCCTCTCCTGGACAAATACCTCTTATATAAGGAAGAACAAGGCCGCAATGAATTTGCTCAAGGCAAGGCGGCGCATCTGCGCTGTGGTCCTGATGGTTTGTTCACGCATCGTTCTGAAGCATTTGTTCCAAAACAATGGTCTTTATATGTCACCGTCCGTTATTTCCCGCATTGGGGGAAGCCTGGCATCTGGAAACAGGGCCTTGACCGTGATATGCAGCAGCATTCGGCTGATTTCCTTAGGCACATCGCTTTGATCGAGGGGATATTCCAGTCAACGGGTGTGGATATTGTTCCATTGGCGGCTGATGATCTGGCTCTATGGCTGTACAGGGTGCTGAATCCGATCCGCAGTGTAAATATTGAAATGCCGGCATTTAACGATCAGGGATCTATTCGCGACCAGGTCTTATATCATGCGCCGCAAGCCCAGGGGAACGGATTTATCCTGGATAATACGCATATGCGGCTGGTCAGTTTGAAAGAACTCCCATCAGAGACAACAATTTCAATGTTCACGCGCGAACTGGTTGAAGGCGGAAGGTCGTGTTTGCTGGACATGCAGGAAGAGACGATGCTGGTCATTAATTTCACTGTCCCCGGTGCCAATGAAACCATGGGGCGGTTGAACATGCAAAAGAGCTTTGCCTTCCTTCATCAGGACAATTTCCTGGGAGACAAGTCCATCGAGGCGGTTGAGAAGAAGAAGGAGCTGGATGAGACCATCGGCCAGATGTACAAAGGCGGCAACAAGATCGTTCATGCGCGGCTGCACTGGGTGATCAGGGGCATTGATGAGAATAATGTGGAGTCCGCCTGCAATAAGCTGATCAGCGCGCTTGGCCGGCTTGGGTGCGGGGGGTTGAAAGAGGAAATGATCGGTGCATCCTTGTTCCTGACCTGCCTGCCCCTTAATTTTGATCCATACTACGAGAAATTCATCCGCCGGGTCAGGCGCCTGGCATCCGGTAATGCCGCGGATATGCTTCCGGTATTAGGACCTTTCCGAGGCACTAAAACGCCCGCCCAGATGTACTGCAACCGCCGCGGCGAGATCGTCTATCTGGATTTCTTCGACACCAATACGAACCCGCACGGCGTAGTGATCGGCGCGTCCGGAGCGGGAAAGAGTTTTTTCATTAACGATTTTATCTTGCAGAACGACCGTCTTGGGGCGCATTTCTTCGTGCTCGACAAAGGCAATTCCTATGAAAAGCTTTCACGTATCCTGGATGGGCAATACGTTACATTTGACCTGAACTTGCCTGTGACCATCAACCCC
>JAYVSG010000268.1:0-2460 GCA_043775535.1 Candidatus Omnitrophota bacterium | reverse complement strand
GCGACCTATTATATTGTGGCCACGGCAGAGGCTTCGTCGAATCTGGCTCGTTTTGACGGGGTGCGTTTCGGCCTGCGTGCCCAACCCAAGGAATTGCGTAAGAATGCCCTGCTCGACATGTACGAAGAGACCCGCAGTGTCGGTTTCGGTGATGAGGCCAAGCGCCGCATTATGCTCGGCACCTATGCGTTGTCGTCGGGTTATTATGATGCTTATTATCTACGCGGGCAGAAGGTGCGCACGCTGATCAAGAATGACCTGGACGAAGCATTCAAGGAATGTGATGTGATCGTGACCCCGACGTCGCCGACCGTGGCCTTTAAGGTGGGCGAGAAGGTCACTGATCCTTTGTCCATGTACCTGTCCGACATTTATACCATCCCGGCAAATCTCGCAGGCATCCCGGCCATTTCGGTCCCGTGCGGGTTTTCCAAGGCAGGATTACCCATCGGCCTGCAATTGATGGGCAAGGCCTTCGACGAAGAAATGTTGCTGCGCGTTGCGTATACCTATGAGCAAAATACGCCGTGGCATACCAAGAAACCCAATTTATTATGAGTGCATTCGAGACCGTCATAGGACTTGAAGTCCATTTGCAGTTGAACACCCGGACCAAGATATTCTGCGGCTGTGCGAATAAATACGGCTGTGCACCGAATACCAATGTCTGTCCGGTCTGCCTTGGCCTGCCGGGAGCCCTGCCTGTTTTAAATCATCAGGCGCTACTCTCCGGGATCAAGGTTGGCCTGGCCCTGAATTCGTCGATCAACGCCTTCATCAAATTTGACCGCAAGAATTATTATTACCCCGATTCACCCAAAGGTTACCAGATATCGCAGTTCGATTTTCCCGTGGCCAAGGCCGGTTATTTGAACATCAAGACCGCTGATGGTGTCAAGCGCATCGGTATCACGCGTGCCCACTTGGAAGAGGATGCGGGCAAGCTGGTGCACGAGAATTCCGCCGGATGTTCGCTGGTCGATTTTAACCGCACCGGTACGCCCTTGATCGAGATCGTGACCGAGCCTGACCTGCGTTCATCGCAGGAGGCCTATGATTATTTGACTACATTGAAATTGACCCTGGAATACCTGGGTGTTTCCGATTGCGACATGGAGAAGGGCAGTCTGCGCTGCGACGCGAATATCTCCATCCGTCCGGTGGGCCAGGCCAAGCTCGGCACCAAGACCGAACTTAAGAACATGAATTCGTTCAAGGCGGTTAAAACCGCCTTGGAATATGAGATCGCCCGCCATGAACAGGTGATCACTTCCGGCGGCACCATTGTCCAAGAAACGCTGCTGTGGAATGATGAAAAGGGTATGACCATCACCATGCGCTCCAAGGAACAGGCGCATGATTACCGGTATTTCCCTGATCCTGACCTGGTGCCTTTCACCATTGAGACTATGGTGATCGACCAGGTCAAGGCTGAGCTTCCGGAATTGCCCCAGGCCAAATTGATACGGCTGGTCGATGTGTATGGATTATCCGAATATGATGCCAATGTCATTGTGGCGGATAAGTCCATTGCGGATTTCTTTGAGGCGGCGGTCAAGGAATATGCCCAGCCCAAGAAGGTGGCCAATTGGATGACCAGCGTGGTGCTCAAAGAGGTCAAGGACCGCAAGACCAGCATCGACGCCCTTAAATTAAGCCCGAAAGCCCTTGTGGAATTGATCCAAAAGGTGGAAGATAATATCATCAGCAATTTAGTCGGCAAGGATGTTTTGACCATCATGTTCGACGAAGGAAAAACAGCCGCCCAGATCATCGAAGAAAAAGGGCTGGCCCAGGTTTCCGATGACTCCGCCTTGCTTGCCATTATTGATGAAGTGATCGCCGGGAATCCTGCTGTTGTCCAGCAGATCAGGGACGGGAAACCCAGCGCTGCAGGTTTTTTGGTCGGCCAGGCCATGAAAAAGTCGGGCGGTAAGGCCAACCCTAAAAAATTGAATGAATTGATCTCAAGGAGACTGGGCAATGTCTAAAAAATTTTGGGTGATCGGTATTTGTGCGTTATTGGTGTTCCCGGCCGCCATGGCCTTGACGGCGGATAAGAAGGATGAAAAGAGCGCCAAGGAATCCAAGGACGATCTTTATTCCAAGGTTGAACTGTTTAGTTATGCTTTGACCACCATCCAGTCTGAATATGTCGATGAGAAAACCCCCAAGGACCTGATCTACGGTTCGTTGAAGGGCATGTTGTCCTCGCTCGATCCGCACAGCCAGTTCCTCGACCCGGATGATTACAAGGACCTTAAGACCGAGACCAAGGGGAAATTCGGCGGCCTTGGTATTGAGATCACCATCAAGGACAGCTTACTGACCATCATCACGCCCATCGAGGACACTCCGGCGTGGAAAGCAGGCCTTAAGGCAGGGGACCGCATCGTCAAGATCGAGAAGGTCCTGACCCGCGACATTACCCTCGATGAAGCGGTTAAGAAATTGCGCGGC
>JAYVSG010000267.1:0-2765 GCA_043775535.1 Candidatus Omnitrophota bacterium | reverse complement strand
CCGATATTTGGGGCCGCGACCGCTAATGTGAGCGTCACCGGGCCGCTGGCGCTCATGATCTTCTATATCATGACCGTGGGCACCATCCAGAAGAACGGCATCGGGGGGTTCCTTAAATCCTTTGTTCCCTCCGGAGTTCCGTGGCCGGTCCTGATCCTGATCATCCCGCTCGAAGTCCTGGGGTTGTTCATCAAGACTTTTGCGTTGATGATCCGTCTTTTCGCCAACATGCTGGCCGGTCACATGGTCATCCTGTGTTTGCTCGGCCTGGTCGTCATGTTCGGCGCCTATGCGCTTCCGGCGGTGGGTTTGGCGGTCGGTATTTATTTATTGGAAGTCCTGGTCGTCTTTTTACAGGCGTACATTTTTGTGCTGTTGTCAGCGGTTTTTATAGGGCAAATGCATCACCCGGAACATTAATTCATTAACATCATCAGAAAGGATAAGTCATGCCAACAACATTTGAGGTCCCGCATTTAGCCAACGTATTGGTCGGGGTGGGTTTTGGTCTTTGTGCCGTCGGTGCAGGTATCGGGGTCGGACAGATCGTCGCCGCTGCCTTGAACGGTATTGCCCGCCAGCCTGAACAGGCCGGTAAGATCCAGACCGTCATGTTCATCGGCGCGGCCCTGGTCGAAGGCGTTGCGTTGCTGTGTGCCATTTTCTGTTTCCTGGCTCTTCAAAAATAATAAAGGATAAACCATGGAGCACTCGAATACGACTGTTGAACCAGCGGCACCGGCGGAATCCGGCCACAACGGGAACCTTCTGGCCCCTGATGTCGTCATGGTCATCCTGACCTGGGTCACCTTCGGCATCCTTTTTGCTATTTTGAAGAAGTATGCCTGGAAGCCGATCCTGGAGGGCTTGCAGAAGCGCGAGGATTATATCCGTAAAACATTGGATGAGGCCGACTTGGTCAAGTCCCAGTTGGCCGGCGCGGAAGCGACCAAGGCCAAGATCCTCGATGAAGCCAAGGGTGAAGCCAGCCGCATTATCCAAGAGTCTCGCCAGACAGCGGCAGCTGTCGCCAGCGACATCGAGGCCCAGGCCAAGCGCCATGCCAACGACATCGTGTCCAGCGCCAAATCTCAGATCGAAGGGGAGCGCCAGCGCGTTTCCGCTGTGCTTAAGCGTGAGGCTGTTGACACGGCGATCAAACTTGCCGAGAAAGTGCTGGAAGAGAACCTGGACAATGCCAAGAACCGTGCCTTGATCGAAAAGGCCGTGACCAAGGACATGAATTCATGAGCACCACCGTCGCCGGACGCTACGCCAAGGCCCTTTACCTGGAAGCCTCGAAACAGAACATCCTCAATGATGTGCTGAGCGCGTTGCGCCACGTCTGCGGCATGGCCGGGCAGTCCCCGGAGCTCAATGCTTTTTTCAAAAACCCTCTCTTGACCTATGATGCCCAGAGCAAGGTTGCCCATGCCATGTATGAAGGCAAGGTGCCCCAGCTGGTAATGACCTTCATGGATTTCCTGGCGTCCAAACGCAGGTTGGCTTCTTTTGTCGATATCGCGGAGGCGTTCGAGGACATGTACCATGAGGCGCATAATGAGATCATCATGAAGGTCAAGTCCGCCCATGAGCTCGACGATGCTTTTAAAAAACATTTGGCCGAACGCATCTCTGGATTGACAGGCAAAAAGGTGATCGGTGAGTATGCCTTGGACAAGTCCATCATCGGCGGGATCAGGGTGTGGGCGGCGGGAAAACTTTACGAATACAGCTTCAATAATGAACTGCAGGATTATAAACGCAAAGCGCTGCAAAACGTATAAGGAAAAAAACTATGGCAGAATATTTACGCGCGGATGAGATCTCGTCAGTCTTGCACAAGCAGCTGGCGCAATTCACCAGTCAAATGGACACCTACGAAGTCGGTACGGTCCTCTCCGTTGGCGACGGCATTGCCCGCGTCCATGGCCTGGCCAATGTCATGGCCGGTGAGTTGGTCGAGTTCCCCGGCGGCATCAGGGGTATGGCTTTGAACCTGGAGTCGGACAACGTAGGTATTGCCATTTTCGGTAAGGATTCGACCATCAAGGAAGGCGATGAAGTCAAACGTACCGGTACCATCGCGTCCGTTCCGGCGGGCGATCTTTTGTTGGGCCGCATCGTGGATGCTTTGGGCAACGGCATTGACGGCAAGGAGGCCATAGTCTCCAAGGAATTCCGCCAGATCGAATTGAAGGCTCCGGGCATCATCGAGCGTAAGAATGTGCATGAACCCATGCAGACCGGTATCAAGGTCATCGATGCCCTGACGCCCATCGGCCGCGGCCAACGTGAACTTATCATCGGCGACCGCAAGCCGGGTAAGACCGCCCTTGCCATCGACGCCATCATCAATCAGAAGGGCAAGGGTGTATATTGCTTCTATGTGGCCATCGGCCAGAAGCGTTCCACCGTCGTCCAGGTCTATGAAACTTTGCGCAAGTTCGGCGCCATGGACTACACCGTCATCATCGCGGCTACCGCGTCCGATCCCGCGCCCATGCAATTCTTGGCGCCCTATTCAGGGACGGCCATGGCTGAATATTACCGCGATAGCGGCAAGCATGCGCTCATCGTTTATGACGATCTGACCAAGCAGGCCCAGGCCTACCGTCAATTGTCCCTGCTGTTACGCCGTCCGCCGGGCCGCGAGGCATATCCGGGCGATATTTTCTACCTGCACAGCCGTTTGCTCGAGCGTTCCTGCAAGTTGAGCGATGAAAAGGGTGCTGGTTCCCTGACGGCCTTGCCGGTCATCGAGA
>JAYVSG010000266.1:0-5376 GCA_043775535.1 Candidatus Omnitrophota bacterium | reverse complement strand
CCCGAAGGTTCCACGGCGGAATATACCGACCGCATGGTGCGCAAGATGGAGAACATCATCAAGGTCATGCCTGAGACCCAGGAATATTTCTCGGCGGTGGCTTTGGCGCGCGGCGGCCCGGGTAACCCGGCGCAAGGTTTGGCTTTCATCCGTCTTAAAGAAGACCGTAAGCGTAATTTACGCGATATCATCAACGGCCCCGGCGGCTTGGGAGGGCAATTGTTCACCCAGGTGCAGGGTGCTTTCGTCATCCCCATCATGCCCAAGTCTTTCGGCGGTGGTTTTACCCAGCCGTTCGAACTTGTCATCCAATCGCAAGACCTAGATGGTTTGAATAAGTATGCCTCCAGTCTCGTCAATAAATTGCGCGGGGCAGGGTTCTTGATGAACGTGCGTTCGAACTTTGAATTGAACAAACCGGAATTGCGCCTGAGCGTTGACCGCGAACGTGCGGCACAGCTGGGCGTCACCGTGCAGGACATTGCCAAGACCCTGCAGATTGCCTTTGGCGGCCTCGACATCAGCAAGGTCAACATCAAGGGCAAAGAATATGATGTCACGGCCCAATTGGCCCGAGAGCAGCGTCTTGTCCCGACGGACCTGGACAGCCTCTTTGTGCGCAATGCTAAGGGTGATATGGTGCAGCTGTCGAACCTTGTCACCTATGACACAGGTGCCGGCGCTTCTGCCATCAATCACTACAACCGTTTCCGCAGCGCGTCCATTGAAGGTACGCCCAAAGGTGTGACCCTGGGCACGGCCATGGACAAGGTGCAGGCCATATTGAAGGAAGACCTGCCGCAAGGGTTCTATTATGAGTGGAAGGGCGAGGCCAAGGAATTGATCGAATCCAGCCGGGGCATTTACTTTGTCATGTTCCTGGCCATCATCGTCATCTACATGGTCTTGGCCATGCAGTTTGAGAGCCTGATCCATCCGTTGACCGTCATGACCACCTTGCCGCTCGCCGCCTTCGGCGCCTTCGGTTCATTGTGGCTGGTCCATTTATTCAAGGTCCCGGCGATCGGCATCAATCTTTACAGCCAGATCGGCATGATCCTCTTGTTGGGTCTTGTCACCAAGAACGCCATCTTGCTCGTCGATTTTGCCAACCAGGAAGTGGCCCGCGGCAAGAACGCCGCTGACGCCATGCTGGCGGCAGGTGCCATCCGTTTGCGCCCGATCCTGATGACCGCGTGCGCGACCATTGCCGGTATTCTACCCATTGCCATTGGTTTCGGCGCCAGCGGCGAGGCCAAGAGGGCCATGGGTATCGCAGCCGTAGGAGGCATGATGACTGCAACATTCCTGACCCTGTTCATTGTTCCCGTTGTCTATGTGTGGTTCAGCAATCTGGGCAAACGCAAAGGCACGGGTAAGCCGGCCGTGGCCGCGGTCGCTGTGATCATATGCGCATTATCTATGAATGGTTGTGCGGTGGCAGGTAAGAATTATCAGCGCCCGTCCTTAAGTTTATCCGAAGCGTGGAAGAATACAGTTCCCGATGCGAATGCAGCCTTGCCTAAGGAATGGTGGACCCTCTTCGCAGATCCCACGCTCAATGACCTTGAAGCGCAGGCCATCAGCAATAATCAGGACCTGAAAGCTGCAGTTGCTAGTGTCGACGGTGCCCGCGCCATCGCCCGCGTGGCCAAGGCCGACCTGTTGCCTAAGATCGACCTGAACCCTGAAGCGACCCGCGGACGTTCCGCGCCTCTCCCAGGCTCCTCGGGTAAGGGTAAGGTGCATAATTCTTTCAGTGTTCCTTTGGACTTGAGCTATGAGATCGATATTTGGGGCAAGGTGCGCCGCGCCTTTGAGGCAGGCCGTCTTGAAGCCGATGCCGAGCAGGCCGCGTATTCCACGGTGCTACTGACCCTGACCGGTGATGTGGCGGATGAATATTTCCTGCTCCGCCAGCTGGATGCCCAATTGGAAGCCCTGCGTAAGACGGTCGAATTGCGTGAACATGTCGTCGGTATATTAAAGAGTAGGGAAGAAGCCGGCATATCCAGTGAACTGGTGCTGTCCCAGGCTACCACTGAGTTGGCCCGTGCTCAGGCGCAGATCGTGGATGCCCGCCGCCTGCGTGCCTTGTCGGAAAATGCTTTGGCGTTATTGTGCGGACAATCTGCATCGGCGTTTAAGCTGGAAGCCCGCACCAGCGATGTGAGTGCGGCCCCTGTCGTTCCGGCAGGGATCCCGTCCGATGTGCTTAAGAAACGTCCGGACATCATCGAGGCTGAGAATTTATTGGCTGCGGCCAATGCTAGGGTCGGAGTGGCCCAGGCAGGGTTCTTTCCGTCTTTGACCTTGAGCGCTTCCGGCGGTTACGCAAATTTTGATGCGTCCGACCTGTTCAAGGCGGACAGCGCTGTCTGGTCGCTGGGCCCCAAGGTCAGCCTGCCCATTTTTAGCGGCGGCCGTAATAAGGCGAAATTGGCATCGGCCCGTGCGGAATATGAGAAAAGCACGGCCAAATACCGCCAATCGGTGCTGAGGGCATTCAAGGAAGTGGAAGATTCTCTCATCGATGTGTCCATGTATGCGCAGGAATACGACGCGCAAACACGTTTGCTGGCGTCCGCGCAAAAGACCTTTGATATTTCAGAGAAGCGTTATAAGGAAGGCTTGGTAAGCTTTTTGGAAGTGGTGGATGCCGAACGTTCCCGTCTGGAAGCCCAGCTCGAAGCCATTCAATCCAAAACCCGCCAACTATTAGCCGCCATCAACCTAATTAAATCCACCGGCGGTTCCTGGTAAATAGGGCTCCGTCCCCTATTCTTAATAATAGGGGACGGAGCCCTATTTCTAGGCGAAACACAGCATAGTTGACAAAGTGTTCTTTTAGCGTAACAATACCGTTGCTTCCCCGAGCAAATCTTCCCGTAGTTCCTATAATTCCCCCGAAAAAATCAAGGAGTTTCCATGCCCAGAAGGCAGCGTCTCGTCATTCCTGGATTTATGCATCATGTCGTGCAAAGAGGCAATTATCGTCAGAAAGTTTTTGAGGATATTGAGGACTTCCAGAGATATTCATGGTGGACAATGGAGTATGCTGTCGAATATGGTGTAGACATCATTGCATATTGCTTGATGCCTAATCATGTCCATTTTATTGTTATCCCATTTTCAGAGGATGGTCTGGCCAGAATGTTCCGCTCCCTCCATATGAGGTATAGTCAGTATAAACATGCACAAGAAGGAAAGAAGGGGCATTTATGGCAATCTCGTTTTTATTCATGCGTTCTGGATAAGGCGCATATGTTCAGGGCTATTCGATATGTTGAAAGGAATCCAGTGCGTGCCAAATTGGTCGATCAACCTTGGCAGTATGTATGGTCGAGCGCACGGGAGCATATGGAGAAAGCAATAGACCCCATCATTAAGACGACCCATTCGAAAGAGATCCGAGACTTATTTGTTCCGGGGATGGATTGGAAATCATATATTCAGGAGGAAGATGAATATACAGTTGAGAAAATACGGTCTAAAACACAAAGAGGATCTGTCGTAGGAGAAGAGAGTTTTATCCAAATGCTGGAGGTAAAGACGGGACGTGTTTTGCAGGAAAGGAAGGCTGGAAGACCAAAAGAGAAATAGGGCTCCGTCCCCTATTTCTGGCAGATGCCGCCGTAGGCGACGTCCCAGCGGAAGCAGTTCTGGGCAATGACATTGTTGTAATCACCGCCCCAATCACCACAGACAAATTGTTCCCATCCACCGGCAGCACATGCTTTGCGTTTCCATAAGACCTGGCAGTCTGCGCAGTGGGTATTATCACCCAGCCACGTATTGTTCTGGGCGCCGTTATCGCAATATTCAGGGTCCTCAATAATGCCGTTACCGCAGTCTACGCAATGGTCGTTGTACCAGGTGCCGCCGCCGGGGCATGGGTCAGGCACACATGATCCGGAACTGCACATTTCACCCGAACTGCAGCCGCAATCCCCTGCACATGTCCCGCAGTTCTCCGCACCGGTGCACTTGCCGTCCCCGCATACCTCAGGTGTAATGGCCTTGAGGCATTTTCCTGTGCAGGTGATCCAATTGAGTTTGGCGTTGCGTTTTTCGGCGTTCCAATTATGCCAGACATAGCCGCTGGTGGGGGAAGGCCAAGGTTCCCAGGATACGACTTCATTGTCCTTGGGGCTGGAGAATTTGTCCCGGGCATTGTAGGAGAATTGTGCGACACCAGCGCTCCAAGCCTCATACCCTGCGAACTCACAGATCTTGCTGGCTGTTGAATCCGTGGCGTAGAACTTCGTGCCTGAGGGAAGTTTGGTTGCCGTACCGTAAAGCCCCAGGGAGGCGACAAAGCCCGGAACATTCTCGGGATCCATACCGATGATGGGCGTGCAGACCGGGCCGCAGGGTGCTGAATAATAATCCCAGACGTCATAATAATAAACGTCCCAGCCGCTTTTTTCGTCTTCCTCACGGAAATTGGTGGCGTAGCCTTTGATCTTCACGCTTCCTGGGGGCAGGGATCCGACGGTGGTTGTCGGTGCTGCCAACTCATCGGAAGAGAGGGTGCATGAGGTCACATCAGGATCGGGACAGCCATAGTCATAATTTCCGCCGTTGGCTGTGCAAGTCAAGATATTGGCACAGTATCCGTCATTGCCCAGGTAGCGGTCTTTGACCTTGAGCACCTTGTAATAGCAGGAGCAGGCCGGGCAGTTAGGGCCTCCGCAATCGACGGAAGTTTCACCCTGGTTCTGGATTCCGTCGCCGCAGGTTGGGCGGAAGCAATTTGCCCCGACAAGGGTGTATCCGGCATTGCAATGGGCATCACATTTATCATCCGGGGGGGTACGGCAATCCCCGATGGCATTGACCAGGGTCAGGGATTTATCATCGGTCAAGGTTGTCCCGGCCCCGGCACAAAGTGTGGCCGTAGGAACTCCGCCTTCCTTGGGCAATTGGTCGATGAGGCATTGAGGCCTGCAGTCGCGGTCCCCATCGGCATTGGTGGGATCTGACTGGCAGACCTTGAGGCCGGTGCTGCTGCCGCAGGCGAACATGAAGACGCGGTCACCTAGGACGCAGGGAACATGGAAGCCTGCAGGCGTTTGGGCGACCGTCGCTAAATTGGCCGGTTGTGTCGGTCCCCGCCAGCATTCAGAGGTACGGGTAGGAGTGCTGCAGCACGTGGGATCGTCCACGCATTCATAAGTTTCATTACCAAAATCACATCCGGCCGGGATACCGCGCTTGATCGTCAGGCGTTTAGTGGGTATACATCCATATTCGGTTGCCCCACAGTTCAAAAGGCTGGTGGGATATGCGGTGCATGAAGGGATGGTGACATTGACCTGGTCGGGACGGGCTTCGACCATGCGGTCGTTAAAAGAATCTTGGGCTGAATCGTCC
>JAYVSG010000265.1:0-2604 GCA_043775535.1 Candidatus Omnitrophota bacterium | reverse complement strand
CACAATGTGAATGCCGATGAGGTTGCTTCCGCGATCGCCAATTCCATGAAGGCGGAGAAACTGGTCCTGTTGACGGATGTGCCGGGCGTTATGCGCGATCTTAAGGACATCAATACTCTCATGTCCTCCTTGACCGTCAGTCAGGTGGCTGAACTGATCAAGAACGGCATTATTGCCGGAGGCATGATCCCCAAGGTCTCAAGCTGTGTGGAAGCCCTTAAAGGCGGCGGGGTCAAGAAGACCCACATTGTGGACGCCCGCATGATCCATGCATTGCTCCTGGAGTTCTTTACCGACCAGGGTGTGGGGACGCAAATCATAAAATGAAGATCGACGAGATTTTTGACACATATAAAGAGGATATCTTAAACACCTACACGCGCCAGCCGGTGATCTTTGTCAAAGGCAAGGGGTCGGTGTTGACGGACATCCATGGAAAAAAATATTTGGATTTCTTTCCGGGCTGGGGTGTGAGCAATTTGGGCCATTGCCATCCTAAGGTCATGGGTGCGATCCGGGAACAGATCGGTAAGCTTATCCATATCCCGAATAATTTCCATCATCCCTTCCAGGCCAAGCTGGCCAAGGAATTGATCCGGCTCGCATTCCCGGGGAAAATATTCTTTTGTAACAGCGGGACCGAAGCCAATGAGGCCGCCATCAAATTCGTCCGCGCCTATGGCGAGGGCAAGAGGGCTGAGATCATTACGACGCTCAATTCCTTCCACGGCCGTACCATGGGGGCCTTGACCGCAACCGGCCAGCTGAAGCACCAGAATGGTTTTGCGCCGCTGGTGCCGGGTTTTAAGCATGTGCCCTTCAACGATATCAAGGCGCTTGAAGCGGCCATTACCGACCAGACCGTGGCCATCTTCCTGGAACTTGTCCAGGGTGAGGGTGGTATTAATATTGCGAACAAGGAATATGTGCAGGCCATACGCCGCATTTGTGATGAAAAGAAGATCCTGCTCGTTGCCGATGAGATCCAGACCGGCATGGGCCGTACCGGCGAGATGTTCTGCTATAAGCATTATGGCATCACCCCGGATGTAATGACCTTGGCCAAAGCCTTGGGCGGGGGATTGCCCATCGGCTGCATGATCGTGAAGAAGGAATTGGCAGATGTGTTCAAGCCTGGCATGCATGGCTCGACCTTTGCCGGCAGTCCGTTGATTTGTCAGGCGGCGCTTGGCACCATCCGGGCAATGCATGCCGATAAGATCCTGGTCAAGGTCAAGAAGACTGGCCCCTATTTGGTGGCCAAGCTTGAGGCATTAAAAGCTAAATATGCCATCATCAAGGACGTGCGCGGCCTGGGGTTGATGGTCGGTGCGGAATTGACCATCGAAGGCACGGAAATATTCAAGGAAGCTTTAAGCCGGGGGCTCATCATCAATTGCACCCAGGGGAATGTGCTGCGCATCATGCCGGCGTTGAACGTAACGAAGAAGCAGATCGACAGGGCCATGTTCATCCTGGACAAGGCCATCGAGTCGGTCGGGAAAAAACAATGAAAAAAGACCTGATCTCTTTGCTCGATTATTCCAATGAGGAAGTCCTTGCCCTGATCGATTCGGCGGACAAGCTCAAGAAGGAGAAGGGCACGCTCCGCACCGACCTTAAGGGCAAGAGCGTCGCCATGATCTTCCAAAAGCCATCGAACCGCACGCGGGTCTCATTTTCCGTTGGGGTCCATGAATTGGGCGGGCACTCTTTATATTTGGGTCCGGATGAGATCAGCTTAGGGAAGCGTGAAAGCACCCATGATGTGGCAAAGACCTTGTCGCGTTATGTGCAGGGCATCGTGGCCCGTGTTTTTGATAACCAGACCCTGGTCGAACTGGCGCGTTATTCCGACGTCCCGGTCATCAATGCCTTATGCGATCTGTACCATCCCTGCCAGGCCTTGGCGGACATGCAGACCATCCGCGAGCGTTTTGGTAAATTCAAGGGCCTGAATGTGGCCTATGTCGGGGACGGGAATAATGTGTTCCATTCCTTGATGATCGCCTGCGCCAGGCTTGGGGTCAATATACGTTTTGCCGGCCCCGCCGGGTATGACCCGAACCCTGAAGTTTTAAAATGGGCCCGGGCCATCGCTAAGAAAAGCGGATCCACGATCGAATGCAGCCGTGATCCTGAGAAGGCGGTCGATTATGCACATGTCATTTATTCCGACGTATGGGTGAGCATGGGCCAGGAAAAAGAGACGGCCCGGCGCATCAAGGAATTCAAAGGCTATCAGATCAATAATGATCTTGTGCGGTTGGCGCGCAAGGATTATATTTTCATGCATTGCCTGCCTGCCCATCGCGGGCTTGAAGTAACGGCAGATGTTATCGACGGAAAGAATTCCGTGGTATTCGACCAGGCCGAAAATCGTTTGCATGCACAGAAAGCCGTATTGTTATATTTATTGAAAGGGAAAAAGAAATGAAGAAAGTCGTTCTGGCGTATTCAGGTGGTCTGGACACATCGTGTTTGATCCGTTGGTATAAGGACAAGGGGTATGAGGTCATTGCCTATCTGGCGGATGTCGGCCAAGGCAGTGATTTTAAGGTCGTCGAGAAACGGGCCATGCATTGCCTGCCTGCCCATCGCGGG
>JAYVSG010000264.1:0-1755 GCA_043775535.1 Candidatus Omnitrophota bacterium | reverse complement strand
CTGTATTCGCCGGACACTGCCAGCATCGACCCCAAGGAAGTGTGTTTATCCCTGAAACAAGACCTGCAAAAAGCGGGCGTTGAGTTTTCCTTTAACACCGAATATCAGGGGCATAACGCCGGCATTATTGAAACCACCAAGGGGCCTTTTGAGTCCCTTAAGATCATCAATTGTGCCGGTCTGTATGCGGATAAGGTGGCCAAGGATTTTGGTTTCGGACGTAAATACACCATGATCCCTTTCAAAGGCCTTTACCTGAAATACACCAAGAATAAGACGGATGTGAAGACGAACATCTACCCGGTGCCCAATTTGAACAATCCGTTCTTGGGTGTGCATTACACCAAGACGGTCGACGGTACCATCAAGATCGGTCCGACCGCGATCCCAGCTTTTTGGAGGGAGAATTACGAGGCCATGCACCGTTTCAATGCCGCTGAATTCACCGAGGTCTTGCTGCATGAAGCAAATCTGTACCTAAAGAATGCCTTTAATTTTCGCGCTCTGGCCCATGAAGAAATGCAGAAATACAACAAGGACTATTTCATTTCCCTGGCAGCTTCCATGGTCCAAAGCATTGATACAGCTGGATTTACAGAATGGACCAAGCCCGGCATCCGCGCCCAGCTTCTCAATAAGGAGACCTTGGCCCTGGTGCAGGATTTCATTGTGGAAGGGGATGCTAAAAGCGTCCATGTGCTCAATGCCGTATCGCCTGCCTTCACCTGTTCCTTCCCCTTCGCACGCCACGTTGTAGACCACGCCGTCCTCGCATAAAGCCTTGTCAGCGAATAGCTTTTGTGCTATTCTAAATACGTCAAAAGTCGAAGTAATTCCCCATGAAAGAGAGCGTTTTCTATGGAAGTCAAGATATTGATCCAGAGCACCCCCAACCCAAATGCGTTGAAATTCGTCTTGAATATGCCGGTCAAGATGGAGGGGAAGGTCACATATAAGAACGCAGAGCAGTGCGCCCATAATCCGCTGGCGGCCGCCCTTTTCACGGTGCCTAACGTGGTCGAAGTGTACTTTTTCGATAATTACATCACCGTGACCCAGGATGGTAATATTGACTGGGAAGACATTGAAGACCAGCTCCAGCGCATCATCATGGAGAATGCCGAGGGACACGACCCCAATTTTAAGGTCGAAGAGGCCCAGAAGCCGGCGCCGGTTTCCAATGATCCTGATATCATCAAGATCAATGAGATCCTGGATCGCACCATCCGTCCGGCACTTCAAATGGACGGCGGAGATCTGCAGATCATGGGTTTTGACGGCCAATTGGTTTTGGTCAGCTACCAAGGCGCCTGCGGTTCATGCCCATCATCTACCATGGGTACGTTGAAAGCCATTGAGAATATTCTCAGGGATGAATTCAAACCTGAAGTTACCGTTGAGGCCGTGTAAGGGGTGTCCTATGTTCAAAATTAATCGTAAACTCGAATATGCTTTGATCTCCCTGCGCCATATGAGCGCCAAGTCGCCCGGTCAATTGACCTCGGCCAAGGAGATCTGTGACATTTACCACGCACCATTTGATCCGACCTCTCGCGTTTTGCAGGTCATGGCCCAGCATGAGATCGTGCGCGCTGAACAGGGTGCCCACGGCGGCTACCAGATCATGAAGGACCTTTCTAAGGTTACCTTGCAGGATTTGACGGAAATGATCGAGGGGCCCATCCAGATCGTGAACTGTTTCCATGGCGACTATTCCCATTGCGGCATTACTGCCAGCTGCAACGTGATCTCGCC
>JAYVSG010000263.1:0-4326 GCA_043775535.1 Candidatus Omnitrophota bacterium | reverse complement strand
GGTACGGACGTGCCCTATTGCCATCATTCGTTCGAGGCCTTGGCAGTGGGGACCATTCCCATCATTGCCTATCCGGACTGGTTCACGCCTCCTTTGGAGCACAAGGTCAATGCGATCATATATTCTGGAAAAGAAGACATGCTCGATAAGCTCAATGAGGTCTTTGCCATGAGCAGTGAAGAGATCGAGCATATGCGCCGGAATGTGATGGACTACTATGACAAGCATTTGGAGACCAAGACCTTCATTCGCAGGTACGAGGCGGTCGAAACTCCCAACACCCTGATCTTCCACAGGAAATTCATGCCCAGGGATTCCTGGAAGAAAGAAATTGAACACCACATGAAGGAACTTAATGCCGCCTTTTAATATTTGCGTGGTAGTCCCTGAAAATAATGTCTATTCAGAGACCTTCATCCGTGCGCACATCGAACGCCTGCCTGGCAAGGTCAGCTTTGTCTACGGCGGGCTTTTCCCCAGCCGGAAATCCAACGGCGATCTGCTTCTGCCTGCGCCCGGTTTTGCCGAATGGGTGAAAAGGTCTTTATTCAGCCGTTTGTTCAAGAGCAATTTTGATGAAGAGCAGTTGAAGAAAAAGGCATTCAGGGATTTTCTTAAAGAAAACAGCATCGATGCGGTGCTGGCGGAATATGGCCCCTCAGGTGCACGGGTTGTGGATGACTGCGTCCAGGCTGGTGCTGCCTGTATCGTGCATTTCCACGGTTTCGACGCGTATCAATATACGACGCTGGAGAAATTCAGCGAGGCGTATAAACATATGTTCCAGAAGGCCGACGCCATTATTGCTGTTTCAAGGCATATGGAGAAGAAGTTGGCCGAGCTTGGGGCCCCGCTGGAAAAGATCCATTACAGTCCCTGCGGTATGAATGCGGAGATATTCCACGGCTCAGAGCCTGCTAAAAGCCGGCCGATCTTTCTGACTGCCGGGCGTTTTGTGGATAAGAAGGGCCCTCATTTGGTCATATTGGCTTTTTCTCGGGTGCTTGCCCATTGTGCTGATGCAAAGCTCGTCATGGTGGGGGATGGACCCTTGCTTGATGCCTGTAAATCTTTGGCCGCAGGCCTTGGGATATCAGCTTCTGTGGAATTTACGGGACCTAAAAAACCGGAAGAATTGGCCCAGCTGATGCGTCAGTCGAGGGCATTTGTCCAGCACTCCCGTGTGCCGTCCTCAGGTGATTCGGAAGGAACGCCGGTTGCTGTCCAGGAGGCTGGAGGTTCAGGTCTTCCTGTGGTCGCCACCCTTCATGCCGGCATCCCTGATATTGTGATCGACGGTGTTACCGGGTTTCTTGTCCCGGAGAATGATGTTGCAGCCATGGCCGAGAAGATGACACTGCTTGCACATGATCCTGGCTTGGCTGCCCGTATGGGCAAGGCCGCAGAGGAGCGGGTGCTTTCTAATTTCACTCTGGTCCACAGTATTGCGCGTTTGAACAGAGCGATCGAAGAAACGGTGAAGAATAAGAGCCTGAGGAGCAATAAATGAAGATCGGTGCACGGTTGGCGAGATACGGACTTATTTTATACTTTGCTGTACGGGATGTCCTGGGCCGCATGTTTCGCCCCCAAGATAAGAAGGTTGGCATAGGCTTTTTGGTGGAAGAGTTCTTCCATGAGAAATTCCGCGGTTTCGGCGGTTACGGCATGACGGTCAAATACATCTCCGAGCATTTCAACAAGCTTCCCAACAGCAAGCTGCGTGCGGATGTGCTTTTGACCTACCGGCTTGATATAGATGCTCCCCAAAGCGGCACCTTCAATGATGCCGACGTGATCATGATGCCCAAGGACCTGCATGATGAGGGCTCGGCCTTCTACCGGTATTGCAGGGAGGTCGAAAAGAAGAAGATGGATGCTTTTATAGCTGTCGACCATTTCGAGACCTATGAATATCCTTTGATGGCCTTCCCGACCATGCCCTGGATCATGTGGCTCAAGGATCCCCGTGACTTAAGCAAATGGCAGAAGATGTCGAGTGTCAGCCTGATCCGTCAGTCCTGGAACTTGAACAGTCCTGAAGATTGCAAGCAGTGGGCCCGCAACCGCCTGGAATCGTTCCGCCGCCTTTATAAGCGCAGCCGTATGTTCAACCGTAAGATGGTGATCGTCTCTGAAGCGCAGGATTTCATCAGCATTGGGAAGAGCCTTTGCGGTTTGAAGGAATTGTCGCCGGTGATCCTTTCTAAACCCATCCCGCTGCCGGCGATGGAAGGACCTGAATATAGCGAAAGGCCGTCCTTTCTTTTCCTGGCCCGCCTTGATCCCATCAAACGGCCGTGGATCTTTTGTGAATTGGCTAAGCGTTTCCCGCAGGCTGACTTTATCGTTATAGGGCAATCCAATATGCCGGAATTCATTGATGGACTCCTGGAAAAATATAAGAACGCCCCTAATATAAAATTTATGGGTCGTGTGTTCGGTGCTGAGAAAGATGCGATATTCCGCAAGGTCTGGGCCGTCATCAATACCAGCGTCCACGAAGGCCTGCCGGTCTCGATCGTTGAAGGGTTTTCGTATGGGAAAACGGCTATTGCCAGTGAGAACCCGGACAATGTTACGGGTAAACACGGTTTTTGGGTAGGCGATATGACGGGTGATGGGTATGATACAAAGACCGTTGACCTCTATGCCCAGCATGTTGAAACGATCCTGCAGGGAAAGATCGACCGGGAAAAATTGTTCCGGGAGAACAGGGCATACGTGCGCGATGTCCATTCCTTTGAGAAATTTGAAGCGACCGTCAGGGACATTGTACTGACAGGCAAATACGACAATAACTTTGTCGTTGACCATGATTTCAAGGTGTGATCCATGAAAGATGAACTTCCTATCGTAAGTATTGTTATCCCCACCCATAACCGGGCAGGCAAGCTTGAGGCATCTGTCAAGAGCGTGCAGGCGCAGACCTTTACCCAATGGGAATTGATCATTGTCGATGACGGATCCACGGATAATACCGATGCTGTTGTCGCCAGGATGGTCGAGGCGGACCCGCGCATCCGTTATATCAAACAAGCCAAGCAGGGGGCGCAAGCCGCACGCAATACCGGCATCAAGGCGGCCAGGAGCGAATGGATCGCCTTTTTGGATTCGGATGACCAATATTTGCCGCATAGCCTTCAACGTCGTCTTGACCGTGTGTTTAGGGAAGGGGTATCGGCCCTGCATTCCGCAGGATACATACAGCATAAGGATAAGCCATTGGAAGTTTATGCCCAGCCGCATTGGCAGGGGAACATTTACAATAAGATCATCGGCCAGGAAGGCCCCATGTTCCAGTCCCTGCTCGTCAAGAAAGAGGCCTTGGCCCGGATCGGGTATCTGGATGAGAAAATAGAGGCCTACCAGGAATGGGACACCTGCATCCGTCTGGCTAAATATTATGAATTTTCTTTTGAACCTGAACCGACCTTCATTTATGACTACACCGGGACCGATTCCATCTCCCGCGACAATGCCCGCGCCGGACGTGGTTACCGCCAGATCATGAAGAAGATATTCTGGGACGTTCTCTCTATCAGGGGGCCGCAGACCCTGACCTATCATTATTCCCGCATGGCCGAATGGTTCCACGATGGAGGGGACAAGGCAGGCCATCTGCAGAACAAGATCAAGGCCTATCTTTGGAAGTTATTCATCCCGTTCGCCTATGCAGCGGTCATTGCAGGGATGGCTGCATACAAGTTCGGATTGAATCTTGCTGCGGATGATCCCTACAATCTTGGATCAGCACGCATGGCCCTGGTCCTGGCCATTGTTACGGTTGTTTTGTATGTATTTGTCTTCCGTTTGGAAAGGGCCCGCAAGGTTGTCAGCGATTATTTCAATGCGCTTGGGCATCCGTTGAATTTGGCCATCTTCCGTATTGTCTTTTTTGGCTATATGCTCATCACCTATGATCCGAAGAATGCCTTGTTCTTCAGTCAATTGCCTAAGGAATTGATCTTCCCGCCTTTTGGGACCCATTGGTTGGCGGGCTATGTGCCCATGTCCGTGGATGTGATCTCAATAGCGGCGGTGCTGTTTAAGGTTTTCTGTTTCCTTGGGATGGTGGGGCTTTTTACCAGGTTCTCTGCTGGTGCTGCGGCCTTCCTGTTCTACTATCTCGGAGGCATCCCGCAGTTATTTGGAAAAGTGAACCACTACCACAATCTTTTATGGTTTAATGTAATCTTGGCAGTCAGCCCTTGTGCCGATTATCTATCGCTGGATGGGGCCTTGAAGGCCGTGCGCAGGGCGGACAAGGGAACGATCGAGCCTCCAGGTCTATCCAGGGCTTATGGCCTGCCCATGCGGTTCACA
>JAYVSG010000262.1:0-7053 GCA_043775535.1 Candidatus Omnitrophota bacterium | reverse complement strand
GATAACCTAGAACCTTCCATGAGCAAGCTGGTCATCCTCAACCACGTCAAGGAAGGCGTGGAAATGGCGCACAAATATAGGCTCAGCCAGAAGATCATTGATTTCATTCCGCAGCACCACGGCACAAGCCTCATTTATTATTTCTACCAGAAGGCGATCTCCGAGGGCGAAGCAGAGGATGTGGGGGAAGAGGATTACCGGTATCCCGGTCCTAAGCCGCAGACCAAGGAAACGGCCATTGTGCTTTTGGCGGATTCCGTGGAAGGTGCGACACGGGCTCTGGATGAACACAGTCCGGGGCAGATCGAGGATGTGGTCCGCAAGGTGATCAATAATAAATTCATCGACGGACAGCTGGATGAGTGCAACCTGACCCTGCGCGAGATCGACACCATCGCCTCGACTTTCGTCCGCGTATTGAACGCCATGTACCACAGCCGTATCAAATACCCTGAGAAAAAATAGGGGACGGAGCCCTATTTTGAAATGTCTTCACGATAAAAATAGGGCTCCGTCCCCTATTTCTTACTATGAATATTTCGATCACTAATCTCCAGCGTGCGGTGCCGGTTCCATCCACACAGATCAATTTTATTGCCCAAAAGTCGGCCCGGACGCTTAAGCTCAAGCATCCGGAGCTGTCCCTTGTTTTTGTGGGGGAACAGCGGATGCGCAGCATGAACCGGACGTATCTTGGCCATGATTATGTCACCGACGTGATCACCTTTGACCATGGTGAGATCGTGATCTGTCCCGCGGTCGCCGCGCGCAATGCGCGGAGCTATGGCAATACGGTCGCAAAAGAACTGGCACTGTATGTGGTGCATGGCATTCTGCATCTGGCGGGATACGATGATCACAAGCCTGCCGACATCGCGCGCATGCGCGCCAAAGAAAAGGAATTAATGGGAGGTTTGTCATCCCTGCGTAAGCGGGGATCCAGCGTCTTAGATTCCCGATAAAAACATTCGGGAATGACAATGATCTATGAAACAAGCCCTTCCGATAGCCCTTCTTGTGTATGCCGCGTTTGCCGCTGAATTCGCGCTTTATAATGCCTTTGGGTCCTGGTGCATCCCACAATTGATGCTGGTGGCGATCGTGTTCTGCGGGCTTTATTGGGGCATCCGTTACAGCATCTGGGCGGCATTTGTCGCCGGAGTGCTTAAAGATTCTTTCGGCATGGAACCATTCGGCACCTACCTGTTCGTCTATATCGTGGCCGCATACCTGACCACTTTTGTCCGCAACAATCTTTACCAGCCCGGTTCGCGCTTTTCCAGGGCGGTGGTGACCTTCTTTGTCCTGGTCGGTGTTTTTATCTTGGAAACCTTGATGCACATGAGATTGTTCGATGTGGACCTGCAGGGAGCGTTCATGTACATCTTTATTCCTCAAATCGTTGCCACCATGGTGGTGGTGACCTGGGCCTTCCATTTCCTCAGGGACATAGCCATCCGGTTGAAACTGTAGCCCATGCGTTTGAACATACTTCATAATCTTATTTTTATTTTCCTCGGATTGATCGTCGCGGCCCTGGTGTACATGCAGGTCATACACGGCGAACATTATCGCCGGCAGAGCGTGAATAATCGTGTGCGCGTGGTGTCCATCGAAGCCCCGCGCGGACGTATCCTGGACCGGGACGGGGCTGTCCTTGCGGACAACCGGTCTTCATTCAATGTTGCCGTCATTCCCCAGGACATCGAGGACAAGGATGCCTTATTCAATTTCCTGTCGGGCGAACTCAAGAAAAGCCCTGATGCGCTGAAGAAAATATTCGCGCGCCGGCGCCTGACCCCGTTCGACCCGGTGATCATTGCCGAGGATGTTGACAAGAGGACGGTGATCACCATCGAGGAAAACCGTTTTTTATATCCGGGTTTGGTGATCGAGCAGGGGTTTGAACGTTTTTATCCTTTCCATGAAGCAGGCGGGCATGTGGTGGGGTATGTGGGCAAGATCGACCCCGTGGAAGTCGAGGTCATGCAGGAATACGGCTACACACCTTTGTCCCTGGTCGGAAAGAACGGCGTCGAGAAATTCTACGGGGCCGTGCTGGAAGGTGAGGCGGGCGGGAGGCAGATCGAGGTCAACAGCCGCGGACAGGAAGTGCGCTTGCTGGGCCTTAAGGAATCTGCCAGGGGCAAGGACATTGCCCTGACCGTTGACCAAAGGGTGCAATCAGCGGCGGCGGAATTATTGGGTGAGCGCAGGGGCAGTGTCGTGGTGATGGACCTCAGTAATGGTGATGTGCTGGCCTTGGTCAGTGCGCCGGCATTCGATCCCAATGTCTTTACCGACCGCAGCCAGCAGGACAAGCTCATTGGGTATACGCGCAATGCACTTTCACCATTGATCAACCGGGCCATTTCCGGGCAATACCCGCCGGGGTCGGTGTTCAAGATACCGGTGGCCTTGGCCGCCATCGAGCGGCACAAGATCACCCCGGGGACTACTTTTGATTGCCCTGGATATTACATGTTGGGCCAGGCCCGTTTCGGCTGCGCGCACGTGCATGGCAGGGAGGACCTGGTCGAAGCCATCGCCCATTCCTGCAATGTGTATTTCTTCCACATCGGGCAGATGGTCACGGCGCCCATCATCGGTGCCTATGCCAAGGCTTTTGGTTTTGGCCGTCCGACGGGAATAGACCTGCCCTTCGAGGCCAAGGGTAAATTGGTATTGCCCCGCGAGAAAAAAGGCGGGTGGTTCACCGGTAATACACTTAATCTTTCCATCGGTCAGGGAGACACCCTGGCCACGCCCATGCAGGTGACCTTGATGGTTGCGGCCGTGGCCAATGACGGCATCATTCTTCAGCCGCGTATTTTAAAGTCGATCGATGGTGATGTTTTGGCTGCTCCCGACCTATCCAAACGTCCACTCATCCGTTTGAGGGATGCCACATGGCGCATCGTCCAAAAGGGCATGAGGGAGGTGGTGGAGGACCCGGAAGGAACGGGTTCCTTGCTGCGTGATCTTAAGGGTGTGACCATTTGGGCCAAGACCGGTACGGCCCAATCCGGAAAGGCCGAGAACCATGCCTGGTTTGCGGGGTATCTGCGTTCACCTAAGAATAACCTGGCATTCTGCGTGTTCTTGGAACACGGAGGTTCCAGTGCCAATGCCGTTTCGCTCACCCATGAGTTGCTCCTGCGCATGCAGTCGCTCGATATCATTTAAGCCCTATCCCTAGTATTTCCTACATGTTAAAAAAGTTCAAATATTGATTGAGCGCGTGCATACATTTGTTAATATGAGAATGTTCTTAAAGCAGTGCGTATCTATATATATACAAATAAATTTAATTGATGCCCCCATCCATCAAATACCGCTTTAGTCCTGTTCGACTCCTCGTCGCTATTCTATCTCTTCTATTCCTTTTTTCTTCCCCTGTTCTTGCCGCGGACATCCAGGCTGTGCTTGACAGCAATGATGGTTCGAGCGGTATGGTGGTGCAGGATTCTTCCAATGCCGCGCGCATGCGCGTTCTTTCCAACGGTAATGTCGGTATCAATACCGTTTCTCCCCAGGGTACTTTAGAGATCGTCACATCCGGAGCGGTGCGTCCTCTCATGGTGTCTTCATCTGCCGCGACCCGCGGCGATTATCTGGCTGTCACATCGGCCGGTAATGTCGGTGTGGGGACGGCCAATCCCCAGGCGCCTTTCGCGGTCGGCAGCACCAGTCAGTTCCAGGTTTCACTGACCGGCGCCTTGACGGCGGCGACCACGGCAACGTTCACCAATGCCACGAATGCGGCGATATTCTCGACCGGTAATGTGGGTATCGGCACCACGGGCCCGCGCATGGCTTTGGAAGTATTGAACACCGGTGTGCGTGTCGGGAACGGCACGTTCAATAATCCTTCGGGGAGCGGGGACCTTTATGTAACAGGGAATTTTGAAGTCGACGGCAATGTCTGGCTCGGCGATGCGGTCACGGACAACCTGACTGTCACCGGGCATTTCTCGCAAACGGGGGCCACGGATTTTGACACCATCCAGGTGCGCAACAGTGCCTATATCGGTACCACCGCAGGGAATCTTGGCATCGGGACCACGACCGCTGATGCGTCCATCGAGGTGGTCAAGTCCGGCACCAATCCATTGCTGATGCTGTCCTCGACAGGTGTGCTCAACGGCGATTATGTGATGGTCAATTCCGGCGGTAATATGGGTATCGGCACCTCAACGCCGCAGGGGGCTTTGACAGTGACTAGCGGCAATGTGGGTATCGGCACCTGGGCTCCGCAGGGGGCATTGGAAGTCCGCGGCGGTCCGGTGCGTGTCGGGGCAGGGACGGACAATAATGCTACCGGCGCGGGTGATCTTTATGTGGCCAATAACCTGGAAGTGGATGGCAGTGTTTGGATGGGCGATGCCTTGGCGGATAACCTGACCGTTACAGGCACCTTCCAGCAGACCGGTGATTTTTCCGTCAGCGGAAATTTCGGTATTGGGACAACAACCCCGCAAACCAAACTGGCTGTCCTGGGGCCGGTCGGCATCGGCACATGGACGGCGCCCAGCGGCGCCCTGTCGGTCATGAACGGCAATGTCGGTATCGGTTCCATGGCACCTGGCGCATTATTGGATGTGTTCGGTAACATCCGTGCCGTCGGTAATATATCGGCAACGGGAACGACCGCCACAGTGCTCTTGACCAACACTGGTGGTTACACCCAAAGCGGCACCAGCGCGAATACGCTGACAGGGACCACGACATTCACCAATCCCATAGCCCTTGTTTCTTCCGGAAGTGTCGGTATCGGTTCCTCGGCGCCAAGTTCGGCCCTGGATGTCAATGGCGACATGCGTGTGGGTCTCGGCACATTCAATAATGCTTCGACCAATGCTGATCTTTATGTTTCCGGCAATTTGGAAGTTGACGGCAGCGTGTGGCTCGGGGATGCGTCGGCTGACAACCTGACCGTCACCGGGACCTTTGCCCAAAATGGTGATTTCTCCGTCAGCGGAAATTTTGGTGTGGGGACGACAACCCCGCAGACCAAGCTCGCGATCTTAGGTCCTGTCGGCATCGGCACCTGGACAACGCCTGCCGGCGCCTTGGCCGTGATGGGCGGCAATGTCGGTATCAATTCCATGGCTCCGGGTTCCACGCTTGATGTGCTGGGCAATATTCGCGCCGTCGGTAATATGTCCGCCACAGGCACGACCGCAACGGTCGCCTTGACCAACAGCGGTGGTTACACGCAGAGTGGAACGAGCGCCAACACCATCACCGGTACAACGAATTTCAATAATCCTATTGCGTTGGTATCGACGGGGAATATCGGTATCGGTTCTGCAGCGCCGGGTTCCAGTCTGGACATTGTCGGCGGCGATATGCGTGTCGGTATCGGCACGTTCAACAATCCGTCGGTCAACGGCGATGTGTATGTCGGCGGCAATCTGGAAGTGGACGGTTCGGTGTGGTTGGGCGATGCGGCGGCAGACAATTTGACGGTCACAGGAACGATGAATTTCAGCGGGACCACCGATTTCCCCGGCAATGTCGGGATAGGCACCCTGGAAGTGCGCAATGATACGTATTTGGGAACGGTCGGCGGTAATGTCGGGATCGGTACGACATTAACGGGAGGCAACAGCGCCAAGCTGGCAGTTTTGGGCGGTAATGTCGGTATCGGTTCGCTCAATCCCGGTGCCGCTCTTGATGTGCAGGGTGCGGTGCGTTCCAGCGGTAATATCACAACGTCAGGGACGGTCATTACGACCGCGGTCAACAATAGCGGTGCGTATACGCAAAGCGGTGTTTCCGCCAATACCTTGACCGGCACGACAACCTTCAGCAATGCCACTTCCTTGATCGCCAACGGCAATATCGGGGTGGGGACCACGACGCCCCAAGGTTCATTAGCCGTTACCAACGGTAATGTGGGTATCGGCACATGGGCGCCGCAAAGCGTGCTCGAAGTGCGCGGCGGGCCGGTGCGTATCGGGACGGGCACGGTCAATAATGCAACCGGCGCTGGGGACCTGTATGTGGCCAATAATCTTGAGGTCGATGGCAATGCGTATTTGGGTGACAATGCCACCGTCGACAATATCATCATCACCGGAACAATGACCCAGGCGGGGGATTCGAATATCACGGGGAATTTCGGTGTCGGCACGACCACGCCGCAGACGAAGCTTGCGGTATTGGGGCCTGTTGGTATCGGCACTTGGACCGCGCCCACCGGGGGATTATCGGTCATGAACGGCAATGTGGGTATCGGGTCTATGTCGCCGGGTGCCGGGCTTGATGTGCAAGGGACGATGCGTGCCAGCGGTAATATCACATCATTGGCAACGGTCGGTGCGGCCGCGATCACCAACAGCGGCGCCTATACTCAAAGCGGGACAAGCGCGAACACCTTGACCGGAACGACCACCTTCAGCAATGCGACATCCTTGATTGCCGGCGGCAATGTGGGTATCGGGACAACGACCCCACAAACCGCGCTTTCTATTTTTGGTAATACCGGCATCGGTACGGTCAATGCCGACGGTGGGCGTTTGATCGTTGCCGGCGGGAGTGTGGGTATCGGTTCCGCTGCGCCGAGCGCTCTTCTGGATGTGAATGGCGATGTGCGCGTGGGTCTGGGTACCTTCAATAACGCGTCCGCGAACACGGATCTTTATGTGACGGGTAATTTGGAAGTGGACGGTAGTGCCTACTTGGGTGACAACGCCACGGTCGATAATATCGTGGTCACCGGGACCTTGACGCAAACGGGGGATGCGAACATCACCGGTAATTTCGGTGTGGGCACAACAACGCCGCAAACGAAACTCGCCATCCTGGGTCCCGTGGGCATCGGCACATGGACAACGAATCCTGGGGTTGGCTTGGCCATCTTGAACGGTAATGTCGGTGTCGGCTCTGCCGCCCCCGGGGCAGCAGTGGATGTGAACGGTACGGTGCGTGCGACCAATTTGGTGGGTAACGGTGCGGGCATCTCCGGTGTCACGGCTGTACCGTCGGGCGGTTTGAACGCGGTGCAGTATACCAACGGAACGGTCACGCTTGGTGATGAGACCAAAT
>JAYVSG010000261.1:0-4155 GCA_043775535.1 Candidatus Omnitrophota bacterium | reverse complement strand
GTCTATCGCGCCATCTTCCCTCCGGGCGTCTACCCGGCCTTTGTGCTCGACATCCACATGGACCCGTCGGAGATCGACGTCAATATCCACCCGACCAAGCGTGAGGTGCGCATCAAGGGAGAACAACGCCTATGTTCCTTTGTGCGCCGCTTGACGGAGAATACGCTCATGACGCAGGGAGATATTAAGCTGGCAAGTATGTCATTCCCGCGGGTTTTAAGCGGGAATCTGGAATCTGGACCCCCGATTAAAGGCTTCGGGGGTGACAGTGTAGGCCAATTCCAGGAAAACACGCCCTATCGTGTCGCTACCGAAGCACTCACCATTCCCGACCTGTTCACAGTCGGCGCAGAGACCCTGCACAATAAATTCGCGGACGCGCGCTTCATCGGCGCCTTTATGAATAAATACCTGCTCTTCGAACAAGGTGCGTCCCTGCTCTTGGTGGACCAGCATGCCGCGCAGGAACGCATCATGTTCGAGAAATTCCAGCAGCAGATGGAAGATGGGACACTGGAGATCCAGCCCTTGCTCACACCGCTCCTGATCAAGCTCAATGTGCAGGAACGTGTGGCGTGGGATGAGGCTGAAGAAAAATTAAAGGCAGTGGGGATCGAAGCGACATTATTTGATGAAGAAACGCTGGCGGTGCAGACCCAGCCTTTACTCCTGAGGAACATCACCAATGCCGTGCGCACCCTCTTGTCCGGGGATGATGTCGCGCGGCAAGACCGCAATACCCTGGCCCGCCGGGCCTGCAAGGCCTCAATCGTCACCGGCGACCAACTGTCCGCGCCCCAAGTCGAGCATCAACGCAAGCAATTGCTCGCCTGCAAAGACCCCTTCACCTGTCCGCATGGACGTCCGACAGTGGTTGAGATCACGGATGGTTTTTTGGAACGTCAGTTCTTGAGGGCATGAGCGGAAGGACTGCCCCCTCAATTAAAGGCAAATGTCCGCTTCTTATCGCATTCAAGCGCAATTCTTCAATTTGGGCGGCACTCAATTCCTGCTGGCGCCTTCTTATCTGATCAAGATAATAGATCCCGCTGCGGTCAAGTGCATTGCGCGGATCCTTAACTTCAATGGCATGCATGGATGGATCACCGCGGGCCGCGACCGGTATGGTATTGTGCGGAGAATCGTCGATCAAGAATGCATCCGCCTTGATGCCCTGCGTATCCATATATGCTTCCATCATCTGGTATTTGCGTTGCGGTTTATCTGCGCTGGCCAATAATATATGTTCGAATACCTGTCCCTGCCCCAGAGCCTCCAGCTGTTCTTCCGTGACCTGGCGTTCGCTTTCCCGTCTAGCGCTCAAGGCCAACATGACAATATGCCTGCCCGGAAGAGCGCTCCTGAGCGCATTGGCTAGAATACGCATATCCCAGAGAAGCTCATACGCTTTGTGAGTGTGCAAACGCTCCTTGACCAATTGATACTGTTCAAAAAACGCCTGCTGGGCCCCATGGTCCCAAGGCGGGATCAGGCTGTATCCTTCTTTAAACCATTCTTCGGAACCAATAAAGCCAAGGGGCTTGATCGTTACATGGTCAACATCCGCAAAGATATATATAGCCCCCTCCTTGCCTTGAGACACACGCACGACCTCACTGACAGCCTCTTTCATATGGGCGCACAGGCGAACGTCCACCGCCTTCCTTTTAAGATCAGCGTACGCATCTGCCCATTCCTGTGACCAACGTTGTTGTATGCTGCTGGATGGTTCGATCTCCAATCCCCCCTCTAGGGTCATTCCATTCCATCGAATAGGCCTGGGAAGCTGCTCCAAGAATTGATTAACGCCCCCATGACCGAAACGCTGGAAGCCTGCATTAGGAATAACATCCCTCAGGTCCTTCTCCGTTCCATATAAGAAAATATGCGCCCGCAAAGGTTCTCTCGTGGATAGATCTTTATCCATCAGCCATTGGCCCATATACTTCGCAGGATCTCTGTCTTTCTGCAAAAGATCATGCCTGATCAATGCCGCTGCCACAAATACAGGCAAGGTGCCTTTAAAGCCTGAATCGACCAATACCACAGGTTTGTCCGTATCCGCCTTAACTGCTGCGGGAATATCCCTGCTGTAGATCTCCTCCAACAATGACGCCACATCGGCATCTCCCTCTGCCTGGGTAAAAATATGCGCGATCATCATGGCCAGCCAGATCCGCTGCGTCGTATGCAATAAGCGCTGCTCATACTCCTTGATGGACCGGTCCGATGTCATGTCTTCAGCATACAAAGGTGTGTATAAAGTGGCTTTGCGGTATGCCTCTCCTGCAAGAACTGTATACACGGCACCATTGCCAAGATGCCTGAACACCTTGCCTTGCTGTATATACTCCAGCTGCTCAATATCAGAGGACCTGTTCAATCCCAACCGGAAATATTCCGCACGCTCCGTTGATGTCAATAAAAGGAACCTGCTCATCTTGGTAAAACTTAAGGCAGGCGCCATTCTGGAAAATGCCAGGGACTCGGCCAGCCACCAGGAATCGCGCAAGAACAGCATAACGGTCGGATCACCGGAAACAGACCCGGAGGTAAAATCCATGAACCTTGCAGCAAAGATGTTCAAAGAGACCTGGGTTTGCATGATGCCCGTCAAATAACTATTCTCTGTCTGCAAATGCACATGCTCTCCCACAAGCATCAACACAGCATTGCGGACCAGTTCCTTGTATGTCCCATCAGGATCAGCGCCCGGCATATTCTGTATACTAAAGGAGAACCAGGCTGGAGCAAGAAGACGAACCTGTTCAACAGTACCTGCATCCTGAGGTAAGACAAATAACGACAAGATGTCCTTGATCAAGGACCAAACATCTTCCACCGATATTCTTCCACCCAAAACCCCTTCCAATACAGGCTTAAGGTGTGCTTGTTCATCAAAGTTGACATTCCTGCGGCCATCCAGGCCCTTGTTCAATTGCCTGAGAAGATAGATGAATTCTTCGTTCCTCAAGTCGAATATGTCCTGAGCATCCTGCGGCGCAGGTGCATAGATCAATGCCCGCGTACTGTGCCGTAAAGAACCATCCTTGATCAAAGCTTCGACAAAAGCCTTCAGCACATCCGGCAGCCCTTCATTAGCCTGCATACGTACCAATATTGCGGCAATTTTTTCTTCCTGACTGCCATCATCAAGGCCGTACTGGCCCTCTAGCCATGCAAATAAGCTCCGGTCAAAGGATAATTCCTCCTCAACCATATCCATGACAATGTTCAGGTTGTGGTCATATTCCGCACAGGAATCACATTTCTGGTCGATGATCGGTGCGACACGTTCGGAAAAACCATCCAGCTTACCTGAACCCATCAATGCCCCATACCCTTCTTCAAGGCTTCCCAGTTCACCACCTCCACGGTATGTCCTGTGTTCACATGGATAGAAAAGCCCGTCCGAACCAACGGTCATTCTTAACATCGGAACGCGGCAATGAAGATACGGCTTCCACTGTTGCTTCCCAAACTGATACCGGCGCTGATTGAGTTCAACTTGTTCAAGGCTATGCAACTGTACGATGTCAAGCTTCCCAGCCAAGGCCTTACGACGCTCCTCAATATGTTCATAGACCTGCTTTAATTGCGGGACCATGGGGGCTTTGTGCGATTTGCGGCTGGGGTACCTGAACCTTAACGAGTCGACACCTGCTGAAGATGCAAAATCGACCATGGCATTGATCTCCTCCATGCCCATATTGTCTTCCTGCATCACATGGCTCACATGGATCCCCAAGGTCGACCTCTTTTGATCACGCAGAACTACCAGATGACGGAGATTGGCCAGGATGCGTTCGAACTCTTCACGCCCCTGTTCTAACGGGGTGCCCACACGTTTCAGCTTATGCCATGTCTGCCACATCCCTGCATCCAAACTTATATTGACATAATACCCGCTTTTATCCTCAGAACCCGTCAGGGCATCGGCGACAATCGGGTTCATGTTCAGTCCGTTCGTGGTCAAACCAACCTTAAAACCATACCCAACAGCCGTACGTATGCCTTGTACGGTCGCCGGCCATGTGGTGTCAAAAAGCGGCTCACTGAAAATGCCGCCGAATTTTATCTCGATCGACCCAAGATCCTGCATCTTGTTGTACTCAGCGACCTGCTTGATAAAGGTGCTGATCGATGCAGCTGTGA
>JAYVSG010000260.1:0-3149 GCA_043775535.1 Candidatus Omnitrophota bacterium | reverse complement strand
CGGGGAAAATATCCCGCCTTAAATCCGTAACTCCCATAAAATCCCCCAGAAACATTCTGGATCGAGTTCAAATATGCGACCGCACGGTCACCCTCGTTGTACATCCCTAACTTGTAGGCGATGGCCGCAAATTGCGCAACACCCACCGAACACACCCAATTACCGTTCTCATAAGCAGGGATCGAACCATTCTTATGCTGTGCCTGAAAAATCTTTCTAACGAATGGCCGGACAAACTCTTTATCACCCAGATCAATGAAACCATCAATAATATAGGCAAGGAAATGCGTTAAATACTGCGGACTTAAAACTTGCGGGTGCGACCGATAATAATTTGCCGATCTTTGCACCGCTTCCAGGTAGGCTAATTCCCCCAATAATTGACCCGCCTCCTGCAAAGGAGGCAGCGTGTAAACATGAACAAATTCAACAACATCATCCTCATAAATGTAATTAACCCGCCCATCCTGCCCAATAAATCCCATCAGGTAATCCGCAGCCTTCTTCGCGTTGGGCTTGAACTCATCCCATAACCGGATCGCGGCATTAAAACCACGCAGGACCTGCGCGGTATCAAAACAATATTCTTTACCATCTGGGCCGCGGAATCCGCCATTTGGAAGCTGCATTGCAGCCAAATACCTCGCATATGCATACGCTAATTCCAACTCACCGGCCTCGATCAAGGTTGGGATCAAGTATCCGGTGACTTCCATATAAGGCACGCGTTTCCTTGAATTAACAATGACCCCCTGGGAAGGGATCGTATGCTCCTTGACCCAATCAAGCGCCCTTTGATATTGGTCCACCCCCTGCTTATTACGGAACGCCGGTCGTGGCAACAAACCCTTCAGCCATTTCTTATCAGATCCCGCTTTTTTGCGCATCCCAAGCACTTGATCGTACATGCCAGCTTCTTTTTGTTCGATCAGGCGCTTGTCAAATATCTCTACGCTTCCAGACGCATGCTTCTTGACGTGTTCACGCAAAATTGGATTACTGCAAGCCTCCTGGATGGCAGCGGCAATACTGCGAGCATCTTCATGGTCCTTGATCAAGATCCCATTTTGACCGTTGGTAATATATTCATTCATCGGGCCTATGTCAGAGGTGACGACAACCGCATTGCAGGCCAAAGCTTCAATAAAGACTATGCCAAACCCCTCGTTCCTGCTGGGCACACACATACAATCCGCCCAGGCATAATACCTCCCCAAATATTCATGCGGCACGGCGTCAACAAAATACACCCTTGCCCGCACACCTTCCTGGAATGCCAAATGCTCATATCGCTGCCTGTCCCCTTGGCCAATAACCACCAGACAGTGGTCATTGCTTAACAACGCCAAGGCCTTGATCAAGGTATCAAGGTTCTTCTCAAGCGAGAGCCTTCCGACAAATAATATGCGGTATTTATATGGGTAGGCCTGATCCAGATCGACCGCACCCTCGTTAAGGTCCGGCCGCATGACGCCTATGTCCACACGATTTGGAAGCAGCCATAAGCGGTCCTTGTGCGCAAATTTTCTTGCTGCCATCTTCCTGACCGCTTCAGAAACACATAGGACGACATCCGCGGAATGAATGGCATCGTACAATCTCTTAGGGTCAGAAGCATGGATCGATACGACCACAGGAACCCCAGGCACCTTGTGTTCGCAGGCCACCTTACAGGCCCAATTGCCGCCATAGGCACGGACAACATCGATCTTTAATTCCTTGATCTTCTTGGCCAACGAACGGGCCGGCGTAGGAATGACCTTCATGCCCAGCAATTCTCCGGGCACCTTCTCCAAGTCTGAAAGCAGGTAAACCTCATCAAAGAATTTCTGTGGATTGTAATACTCTTCGAGCCACCGGGGAGAATAGCCTTTATTAAGGTATTCCTGGATAGAGTCACTAGGAATGACCGCAAGCCTCTTCATATGATGACTTCCATCTCAAAAGCGTTATCCCAAATAAAGATCATTTCCAATAATGGGGAATGCCCATACCAATGTTCCCGGAGGGCATTCGATAACTCAGGCATATTGCCGTCCTGCCCCTTGTACCAATCCCCATCGTTAAGCAATTTATCAAATGGATTTGGGGTTAGCCCAAAAGGCGTCTGCTCAAATTCCCTTTTACGAAAAAAGAACAACCGGTTCCCCCTGTCCATGATCAACCAGCGGTGGTATGGGCGTCCGAAAATGTGTTCTGAAAAGAAGGAAGGCGTTATGATCACGCCAGACCTGGCGATCCGCATCATTTCACGGCAAGCTGTCTGCGGATCATCCAGATGTTCAAACACGTGATGGCTATATGCAAAATCAAATTCCTTGTCCTTGAACGGAAGCGAGGCATCGACCCTGGTTTGCACAAAACGCACGCCACGATCCCTGAACTTTTGCTCATCAATGGCAGGTCCCGCACCATGGATCCTTTCCTTTGGCTCAAGATAGAAGTCCACCCCGACCTTGGCCCCGGCAACTGGATCATTCCCGCAACCCAGATCTATGACATTCTTCGACTCCTTGAGTTTTTTCTTGACCAATAGCCAGCGTGGATCAACCGCGATCATCTTGTTCTTCATGACACCTCCCATTGGGTCGACAGCTTAAGCAAACCCCTGGCATTGGAAGCGCGGCCAACGACTAATTGGTACTGCTCATCATGCCATGCCATCAGATTGCTAACCTCATACTCAGAGACAACAACGGAGCACCGATAATCACTGATCGGCAAATGGAATTGGGGTATATAAACCTTGACCGTGCGCTTTCCCGGCAGGAATTCAGGGATCTTGAAGAATTCATACTGACTGTTGGCCGAATAGACCAAGCCATTCATATCACCGCCATAGAAATTCACCCCGATGACCGGTGACTTGATCTTTTCATGAACCTCAAGTTCGATGACCATCTGCAATGAAGCGCCGGTCTCCATGAACGAGATCTTTTCTCCCCTGCCATTAAGGAATTGGAGGCCCTTGATCGACAAACGGTCCTGTTTCTGCGTTGCCGCTGGCCCAGCAGCGAAACGGCTCCTACCCCTTCTCTCGTACACATCCTTGATATATAGATTAATGGCTTCTTCGCTGGTACCAATGAATTTTTGCTTGCCGCGGTCTAAGTACAGGCTCCGGCTGGTATGTTCTCGGATGACATATT
>JAYVSG010000259.1:0-5401 GCA_043775535.1 Candidatus Omnitrophota bacterium | reverse complement strand
CCTCCCGGTGATAGCCAGTATTCTTTAATAATAAGAAGGGTCTATATGATAAGAAATATGTTTTTGGTTCTAACGGTAGTATTTCTAACGGCTTCAATGATGGGTTGTAACATGCTTAAAGGCGGCGGAAAAGATATGGAAAATGCAGGAAAGAGTATTCAGAAAACGGTGGATAAGAATGATTAAGGCAAATTAGAAGGTCATTCTGTTCGAAGCGCGGGTGAAAAACCTGCGCTTTTTTTATGCCTTTGGGGTAGAATATTACCCATGATACTCGACCATATAGACCATTTGCCGCGTTACGCCTTGCCGTACAAGGATAAGATCATTGCCTTCCTGAAGGCCCAGGACCCCAAGACCGTGCCGGACGGTGAGCATGAGATCGATGGCCGTAATTTATTTGTGCGGGTCATGAGCTATGAGCCCAAGCCTGCGGCGGAGAATAAATTCGAAGCCCACCGTATCTATGCAGACCTGCAGTATGTGGCAGACGGGGTGGAGCTCATGCAGGTCGTGTCCTCTGACCGTCTGACGCCGATCACCGAATACCTCCCTGAGAAAGAATATCAGTTCTTCAGTGCTGAAAAAGACATCACCGACCTGGTCGTGCGCACCGGTGAATTCACCATATTCTATCCCGGCGAAGCGCATAAGCCTTCCTGCAGGCATGAAAGCAATGTGGGAATAGTGAAGAAGCTGGTCTTTAAAATAAAGATGGGCGCATGATCTGGGAAGCCAATGCCAAAGAGAAATTTGACCTGATCATCGACAAGGTGCCGGTGTTCATGCGCGGCATTGCTTCAAACAAGGTTTCGCGCAAAGCAGAAGACCTGGCGCAGAAGGATGGCCGGGCAGAGGTCAATGAGAAGGACATGGTAGACGCCTTTTTCAGCGAAACCCCATTCGGCTTCCATGGGCCGATGAGGATGGATATGGAAGAGTTTGGGGTCGAGTATAAGAAATACGGCCACTGAAATTGATTTAACCTTCCTGCTTTACATCTGAAACATCTTTTGCTATATTATCCAGTCTTTAAGAAGTGCTGCGTTGATCTTTCTGGGCCTTTAGCTCATCCGGTAGAGCATCTGACTCTTAATCAGAGGGTGGCAGGTTCGAGTCCTGCAAGGCCCATATTTTTTATTCTGTATCATGTTGGACGAGAAGTGAGTCCTGCAGGCCCATTTTTCTTTTTCCCTAAAATACGGAGACCCCGTGTCCAAGACCATAGATATTGAAGCCCTCAAGAAACAAGCCTCGCTGTTCCGTTGTGATATCCTTGAAATGTTAGAAGTCGCAGGTTCCGGCCACCCGGGCGGTTCTTTGTCTGCGGTCGAGATCATGATCGGCCTTTACGGCCATGCCATGGAACATAAACCGACCGACCCCAAGTGGGATGGCCGCGACCGTCTGATCGTGTCCAAAGGACATGTGTCCCCGGTCGTCTATGTGACCTTGGCCAATTTTGGTTATTTTCCTAAAGAAGAATTGAAGACCTTCCGTAAATTCGGTACACGCCTGCAAGGCCACGTGCATACCAAGGTGCCGGGTGTTGAATTCAATACCGGTTCCCTGGGTCATGGTTTGTCCTATGCCAATGGTATCGCGCTGGGTGCCCGCATGCGCGGCAAGACGTTCAAAACTTACTGCCTCATGGGCGATGGGGAAATCCAAGAGGGTAGTGTCTGGGAAGCGGCGATGACCGCGGCCCACCACAAGATCGACAATGTCTGCGCCATCGTGGATTACAACAAGGTGCAGGAAAATGGTTTGATCAGCGAGATCAAGGGCCTGGAGCCTTTGGGCGATAAGTGGAGAAGTTTTGGCTGGCATGTCATTAAAGTCGATGGTCACGATATTAAGAAGGTGATCGGGGCATTTGATGAATTCAAGACCGTCAAGGGTAAGCCCACGGTCATCATTGCCGATACGGCCAAGGGTAAGGGTGTTTCCTTCATGGAATTGAAATCTGCCTGGCACGGCAAGGCCCCTAATAAAGAACAGCTGGCAGCCGCGCTGGCGGAGTTAAGATAATGGAACAGATGAAACCCACCCCCACACGCGATGGCTTCGGCGAAGAGATGGTTGCCTTAGGGAAGGTCAATCCGAACATCGTGATGACCTCCGGCGACCTGGAAGATGCCACCCGTGCTGAGTATTTCAAGAAAGAATTCCCGGACCGCTTTTTCAATTTAGGCATCACCGAGCAGGATGTGGTGGGTACGGCCGCAGGTTTGAGCACGCAAGGGTATGTTGCTTTTGCGACCTCATTTGCCGTGTTCCTGACCAACCGCGCCTACGACATGATCCGCCTGGATGTTTGCTACAATAATACCAACGTGAAGGTCGTCTGTTCCCACGCCGGCGTTACGGTCGGGGAAGACGGGGCCAGTGCCCAGTGTTTGGAAGATTTCGCCATCATGCGCGTTCTGCCCAACATGAGGGTCATCTGCCCGGTGGATTACATTGAATGCCGCAAAGCCACCCGCGCCATTACAGATACCTACGGTCCGTTCTATATGCGCACCTCCCGTGCGCCATTGCCCATTTTGACCAAGGAATCCGATCCGTTCGTCATCGGAAAGGCCAACACGCTGCGTGCTGGCAAGGACGTCACCGTGATCGCCTGCGGGACCATGGTGTCTGAAGCTTTGTCTGCCGCTGAGAAATTGAAGGCCGAAGGGGTGGATGTGCGCGTCATCAATATGCACACCATCAAGCCCATCGATGTGGATGCCATTGTGTCTGCGGCCAAAGAGACCGGCGCCATTGTCACCGCCGAAGAGCATCAGCTCCTGGGTGGCCTGGGTTCTGCGGTCGTGGAAGTCTTGGCCCAACACCAACCTGTCCCGGTCGAGATGGTCGGGGTCAAGGACAGTTTCGGCGAAAGCGGTACGCCGGCACAATTATTGGCCCATTACGGTTTAAAAGACGTGAATATTGTCGAAGCCATCAAGAAAGTTTTGAAAAGGAAATAATATGTCCAAAATGACCGAACTTGCCAATTTAGGCCAAAGCCTTTGGATCGATAATATCAGCCGTTCTTTCATCGCCTCCGGTCAATTGCAGAGATTGATCGATGCAGGCCTGCGCGGCCAAACCTCCAATCCGAGCATTTTTAAACAGGCCATTTCCGGCAGCGCGGATTATGACAAGCGCATTGTCGAATTGACCGAGCAGGGCAAGACCAACTTTGAGATCTACGACGACCTGACCATCAAGGACGTCAGCGATGCTGCGGACATGTTCCGTGGTGTATATGAGGCGACCAAGGGTCTGGACGGCTATGTCAGCTTGGAGATCAATCCGCAATTGGGCAATGAATTGGATGCGCAATTGGCCGAAGGCCTGCGCCTCTGGAAGAGATTGAACCGCCCGAATGTGATGATCAAGGTCCCTGCCACCAAGAACGGCTGCGGAGTGGTGGAAGGCCTGATCGCCGAAGGCGTGAACGTGAATGTGACCCTGATCTTCTCCGCTGAACAGTACAGCCAGGTGGTGTGGGCGTACATGAATGGTTTGAAGCGTTTAGCTGCCAAGGGCGGGGACTTGAAGAAGGTTCGCTCTGTTGCCAGTGTTTTCGTCAGCCGTTTGGACGCTGCCATCGACAAATGGATCGATGTTGAAGTGACGAAGACCATTGATACCATGAAGAAGACACAGTTGTCTTCCTTGCGTGGGGTGGCCGCGGTCAACAATTGCGAAGTCATTTTCCACAAGTTCCAGAACTTTGTGGCCGGGGAAGAATTCAAGGCCCTGGAAGCTAAAGGTGCCAATGTGCAGCGTGTGCTCTGGGCTTCGACTGGCACCAAGGACCCCAAATACAGCGACGTCAAATACATGAATGAATTGGTCTCCGCCCCGACGGTCAACACCGTCCCGGACAAAACCTTGGAAGCCTATTTGGACCACGGCACGGTCAAATTGAACCTGCCCAATGACGTGGCCCGGGCCCAGCGCAATATTGAACAGCTGCGTGCGCTTGGCATGGACCCCAATGTGGTGTGTTTGAAGCTTTTGGAAGAGGGGCTTGTCGCTTTCGAGAAGGCGTTTGAGGAACTTAGCGCTTCCATCGAAGAAAAGTCCCAACGGCTTTCAGTAAAGAATTAACATAACAATCAACAAAGGAGCATGGTATGGAAAAGAAATTGGCACTTTTGACCGCTATCTTGGCACTTTCCACCGGCTTGGTATTTGCCCAGGAAATGGGTTCAAATCCTCCTGCTGATGAACCTGTGATGAATGAAGAGACCGTCATGAACAACGAAGAGATGAACAACGAAGAAATGGCCAATGAAGAGATGAACGAAGAGGCTGCTGAGCCTGTGTTCGAGCCTGCCTCAACCGGCGGCGCGATGGCCCAATAAGCGTTAAGCTGTTTTAAAAGGGGGGTATAATACTGATTTTAAGTATTGTACCCCTCTTTTTTTATATTAAACTGTTATATATGGATCCATGGCGCAATCTCACGTCCTTGAACGCAGGCCAGGTCAGGGCGTTACAGAACACTAAACTGCATCATTTCATAAATACGCACGTATACCCTTTTTCACCCCGTTACCGCAAGCTTTTAGACGACAATAAGATCGATCCGAACAAGATCCGTACGGTCAAAGACCTCAAGCACATACCCCTGTCGAGCAAGGTAGACCTTGTCTGTAAGGAAAATCCTATGCAATACAAGGATTTCATCCTCCAGCCCGACCAGGAAAAGATACGCCAATACTGGCCCAAGAACAAATTATTGGGCATGGCCATCGAATCGATGGTTAAGGGTAAGGCCTCTGTGCAGGAGAGGCTGGCCCGAGAATACCGTCCCATTTTCATGACCTTCACGACAGGCACCACCAGCACGCCGGTGCCGTTCATGTACAGCCGTTATGACATGGACAATCTGAATATTTCGGGCAGCCGTATGGTGAGCCTTCTGGACATCAAGGCGGATGAACGGATCATCAACATGTTCCCGTTCGCCCCGCATTTGGCATTCTGGCAGACTTTTTTCGGCGCCATGGAAGGCGGTGTCTTTGCCTTGAGCACCGGAGGCGGAAAGGTGCTTGGCACCGAGGGCAACATGACCGCACTGCTGCGTGTCAAACCGTCGGTGATCCTGGGCGTGCCCAGCTACATTTATCACCTGGTGCGTTTTGCCCAGGAAAAAGGTCATGACCTGTCCTGCGTGAAGAAGATCGTATTAGGTGCGGCCAAGGTCACCGTCCCTTACAAGCAAAAGCTGGCGGAAATGCTCGCGGCCCAGGGGGCGAAGGATGTTCGCATCTTCGGCACCTACGGTTTCACGGAAGCACGCACGGCGTGGTCGGAATGTCCCGCGGAGAACCACATTTCCAGCGGCTATCATCTGTATCCTGATAAAGAGATATTCGAGGTCATCGACCCTGAGACC
>JAYVSG010000258.1:0-4260 GCA_043775535.1 Candidatus Omnitrophota bacterium | reverse complement strand
TGCAACCATCGCCGATCACAGCCCCTGGCAGAACGACTGAATATTGCCAGATCTGCGTCTCGCGACCTACTTTATCTGATTGCACGATTGCTGTCGGGTGAATGCCTTGTTTCATGAGATCACTTTCTTTCTAAATTCAGTGTAATCACGGATGTACTCATCCGCCGAATAGAAAGTTGATGCCAGAACAAGACATACCGCACCTGAAGAGAAGTTCTCAATACCGCGCCAGATCATGTTTGGAACATAGAGCCCATAATAGGCCCTGTTCAAAGAAAATTTCTTCTTCTCTTTACCATCATCGACAACTACATCGAAACTACCGCTCATGGCGATGATGAATTGCTTCGTGTGCATATTAGCATGCTCCCCGCGGCTCTCTCCACCCGGGACATCATATAAATAGAAAACGCGTTTGATCTCAAAAGGAATGTTCTTTCCACTTTCAACAACGGTCAGATTGCCGCGCGGATCCAATACCTTTTGCAAAGTCATGATCTGACATTCCTGAACACCCATGGTTATTCCTTAGTCTTGTAGACTTTCTTCCAATATTCACGTAAATATTTTACCTTCAGCTCAAGCCAGTCCCGATTGTTCGCATACCATTCCACCGTGCTGGCCAAACCATTTTCAAAATCATATTTTGGTTTCCAGCCAAGCTCTCTTCGAGCTTTTGCGCAGCTTATGCTGTAGCGAAAATCGTGGCCGGGACGGTCTTCAACATATTCAATAAGGCTTTCCGAACGGTTAAATGCCTTGAGGATGGCTTTCACGACTTCAATGTTCTTCCGGTGAACGCCTGAAGAAATGTTATATACTTCACCGGTAATGCCTTTTTGAACGACCGCCATGACACCGCTAGCGCAATCCGCCACGTATAACCATTCGCGAACATTCAAACCTTTGGCATAGACGGGGACTTTTTCATTATTCAGTGCTTTATAGATCACGACAGGAATAAGCTTCTCTGGATACTGCCATGGACCATAGTTATTAGATGCACGGATAATATTCACTGGAAGCTTGTACGTGCGCGCGTACGCGCTGACCAGCATGTCTGCCCCTGCCTTACTAACGGAATATGGTGAATTGGGACTAAATGGAGATGTCTCGACCGAACTTCCTTGGGCCACGTCTCCATATACTTCATCTGTTGAAATATGGACAAATTTGGCAATCCCCTGCATCCTGGCAGCTTCCAATAGGACCTGCGTACCAATGATGTTGGTATTAAGAAAGACCTGTCCGTCAAGGATGCTCCTATCCACGTGTGTTTCAGCTGCGAAATGCACAATGACATCCGGTTTCTCTTTCTTCATGACCCGGGTGACCGCTTTTGCATCCACAATATCGATTTTATGGAAGCTTACATTGCTGCCAGATGTTGTCAGACGTTTCTTGTCACCGGCATAAGTGATCGAATCAACAACAGCGATCTGGAAACCTTTTTGGGCAGCTTGCCGGACAAATTCGCTGCCAATAAACCCGGCCCCTCCGGTAATGAGCAGTTTTTTCATATGTGTTTGTTCTCCGCGACTTTCTTTAAATAATCTCCATAGGATGTCTTGATTTCTGCGGCAAGCTCCAGAATCTGGTCTTTTGTGATCCATCCGGCATTATATGCGATCTCTTCTATACAAGCGATCCTCAGACCTTGACGGTCTTCGATCGTCTTTATGAACATGGATGCTTCAATCAAGGAGTCATATGTGCCCGTGTCTAACCAGGCATAGCCACGGCCGAGGGTCATTACTTTTAATTGGTCTTTCATAAGGTAAGCATTATTGACATCCGTGATCTCTAACTCACCCCGGGGGGAGGGTTTCATGCTCTTAGCGATGTCGATGACCGAATTATCATAGAAATATAGCCCGGTCACTGCCCAGGATGAACGCGGCCGCACCGGTTTTTCTGCTATAGAAAGCGCCTTATACCCTTCATCAAACTCAACAACCCCGTAACGCTCAGGGTCACTGACATTGTAAGCAAACACCAAGGCCCCTTCTTTCAATTTGGATGCCTCTTGTACAGCAGTAGTAAGACCGACACCAAAGAAAATATTGTCCCCTAAAACAAGACAGACACTATCGCCGCCGATGAATTTTTCACCGATAATGAATGCTTCGGCAAGACCTCTGGGAGCTGATTGTTCAGCGTACTCAATCTTTAAACCATAGCGCGTACCGTCACCGAATATGTTCCTGAACAAGGGAATAGTATCCGCTGTAGAAATGATCAATATCTCCCTGATCCCAGCCAGCATCAATACGGACAATGGGTAATAGATCATCGGCTTATTGTAAACAGGCAGTAGTTGTTTGGAAATCCCCTTGGTAATGGGATATAACCTTGTTGCATGTCCACCAGCTAAAATAATACCTTTCATGGCATTCTCCTGAATACTTTTGGGGGAATTTTAATTCTTTTGATATGACGAATAGACTGCCGCGATACCATCAGGCAATTCCGTCGTTGCCTTCCATCCCAACGCATTAATGCGGGTGCTGTCTGATAATTTCTTGGGCGTCCCATCCGGCTTGGATGTGTCCCAGGAGATATCGCCTGTGTAACCGACGGCCTGCTTGACCATCTGAGCGATCTCTTTAAGCTGGTAATCGGTGCCCGTACCGATATTGACGAATTCCCCAAGGTCCTTGGCATTACAGGTCTCCATCACATAAAAACAGGCCTCTGCTAGGTCGTCAGCATACAGGAATTCCCTGTACGGAGAGCCGCTGCCCCAGAGAGTGACCTTGTCTTTAGTGATACCGATCTTATTCAAGACCGCGGTCGGGTCGCCTGTAGTGCCATCCCGGCCCAAGTCTTTCGCAATTCCGTCCATGTCATTGTTCATGAACAGTTTGGCCAGGTGGAATTTGCGGATGAATGCCGGAAGGACGTGTGAATTGGCGAGATTGTAATTGTCGTTCGGACCATAAAGATTGGTCGGCATCACCGACATGAAATTGCTGCCGTACTGATGGCCGTAATAGCGGCATAGCTTGATGGCCGCGATCTTGGCAATGGCATAGGCCTCGTTGGTCGGTTCCAAGAGGCCGGTCAAGAGATGCTCTTCCTTCATCGGCTGCGGGGCGAACTTGGGATAAATACAGGTTGAACCCAGGTTCAATAGCTTCTTTACGCCAAAAAGATGGCTGGCATGGATGATATTCGATGCGATCGTGATGTTCTGGTAAATGAATTCAGCCGTATAGGTGCTGTTGGCATGAATACCTCCCACCCGTGCCGCAGCGAGAAAGACATATTCCGGACGTTCTGTCTCAAAAAAACGTTCCGTGTCCGCCTGGCGGGTGAGATCAAGCTCTTTATGGGTGCGCGTGATGATATTGTTGAAGCCCCGGGCAGCCAGTTTCCTGACAATGGCAGAACCGACCATGCCGCGGTGGCCTGCAACGAAGATCTTTGAGTTCTTTTCCATGGCGTTATTCCCTAAAATCCATTGTGCGGAAGCCTTCTTTTCTTAAATGGGCTTCTTTTTGGGCTTCCGCAAAGTCGGCGGCGACCATTTCCTCGACCAGCTGCTTGAAGCTGCATTTGGGTTTCCAACCTAATTTCTTGCGGGCTTTGGCGGCGTTACCGAGCAGGAGCTCAACTTCCGTCGCACGGAAGTATTTCTTGTCGATCTCAACGACGATCTTGCCCGTCTCGGCATTGATGCCTTTCTCAGCCACCCCTTTGCCCTTCCAGACGATCTTGATGCCAAGTTCCTTGAATACCAATACGACGAATTCCCGAACGGAATGCATCTCGCCGGTGGCCAGGACAAAATCTTCTGGTTTCTTTTGTTGGAGGATCCGCCACATGCCTTCCACGTAATCCTTGGCATGTCCCCAGTCACGTTTGGCATCGATATTGCCTAAGAACAACTTGTCCTGCAAGCCCATCTTGATGCGGGATGCGGCGCGGGTGATCTTGCGGGTAACAAAGGTCTCGCCGCGTAACGGGGACTCATGGTTGAATAGGATGCCGTTGCAGGCATACATGCCATAGGCTTCACGGTAATTGACCGTGATCCAATACCCATAGAGTTTAGCCACGGCATACGGGCTGCGCGGATAAAATGGAGTCGTTTCTTTTTGGGGCGTTTCTTGCACCTTACCATAGAGTTCTGAGGTGGATGCCTGGTAGAACTTGGTTTTCTTCTCAAGTTTCAAGATACGAATAGCTTCAAGCAAACGTAACGGACCCAAGGCATCAGAATTAGCCGTATATTCAGGCGTTTCAAAAGAGACCTGG
>JAYVSG010000257.1:0-6247 GCA_043775535.1 Candidatus Omnitrophota bacterium | reverse complement strand
TCGGACTTGGTCCATGAAACGATGCCGATCACCTGGCCATTCTCATGCAAGAGCGGCCCGCCGCTGTTGGCCGGAGAAATGGGGCAGGAAATTTGATACTGCGCGAAGCCGTCCATTTGCCGGACCTGGCTCACGAGCCCGTCACTGATGCTGAAGCCATAACCCTTGGGCGCACCGATGACGTAGGCCCGCGCGGCCACGGATTCCAAGTCGCGGCTCAGGGCCGCGCGCCGTCCCGGCAGGGGCTTTTCAAGTTTGATCAAAGCCAGATCGCAATCTCGATTGCGGTCCACCCAGCCAGACACGTTCACCGAGGTACCGTCCTCGAAAATGGCCCGAACCGATCGGGCGTCACTCACTACATGCCACGCGGTCACGGCGGTGTCGTCGGCCAGAGTCAGCACCGCTGTCCCGACGAAGCGATGGCCCCTCTGGTTCTCAACCTCCAGGGTCATCACGGCGGGCAAAACCTTGCGATAAACATTCTGGGGATCGGCGTGTGCGGAAAACGTGATGACCGCGGCCAGGCCGGCCACGGCTACACTCCAGGCGGCAATGCGCCCTGACTGATGAAACATTCTGGTCCGTTCACTCTTATAACCGCGCTCTCCACCTGACGCGATTGGTTCTGCGACCGCCGGTTCGCTTAGTCAATTTTGGAACGGCTCCAGGCCGCTCGCGCCGAAGTTTTAACCTCAATCGCCATGAAGGACAACTCTTTGCTTCTCAAGAACGCACTTCAGCGTGCTCGCCGTGAATTTTTCGTTGGGTGTTCCTTCTTCCATGGGTCCGCGCCTCGAGGTGAAAACGCTCCGCAGCGAGCGTAGTGCCGACGCGAATTCGCCTCGCCGCGCGAGGCTCTCCACCTGCCGCCGACGCATGGCGGGTCGTTGGCGGGGGAGTGAAATGGTGATGAATCCATTCCTTCGCTCAGCCGCGACCGCTGCGCGGGCCGGGCTTCCTTTGCGGCCTGCGTCCATCGGCCTGACGATGTGAGGAAGGGATCGGCTTTCGTTGGTCGCCGCTGGGGCGTGGCGCGGGTGCGCGACTTCGCGGGGCGAGGCCAGGGCGACGGTTGTCAGATCTCTGCTGGTTCACGCGGCCTCGCGGTGCGAGGGCGGGGCGCTCGCGGCCGGTGCGCGTGAGCCGGAAATCCACCTGCTTCTTGAACGAGTTCACGTTGGCGATCTGCACTTCGACCTTGTCGCCGAGACGGATGATGCGGCGGGTGCGCCGGCCGATGAGATGGTTGCGCGCCGGTTCGAAGACGTAGAAGTCGTCCTCCATCGTCGAAAGGGGCACGAGTCCGCTCATGCTCAGTTCCGGGACATCGACGAAGAAGCCCATGTTGCGCACGTCGGTCACGAGGGCGGCGTAGCGCTGCGGCTGCCCGGACGCGAGCTGCGCCTTGAGGAAGGCGAACAGCTTCACGTCCTTGCTGTCGCGCTCGGCGTCGGCCGAGTTGCGCTCGGTGTCGGAAATGTGATCGGCCGTTTGCTTGAGCGAATGGGTGGGCCCGTGGCTGCTCTGAAAGAGCGCGCGATGCACGACGAGATCGGCGTAACGGCGGATGGGCGAGGTGAAGTGCGTGTATTTCTTTTTCGCCAGGCCGTAATGACCGATCGGCTCGACGGCGTAGCGGGCGCGCATGAGTGATTTGAGGAAGCCAATCTTGAGCGCCTGACCGATGGGGATGGTGCCGAGTTTTTGCAAGAGCTGCTGGACTTCGAGACGGTTGCGCAGGTTCCCGCACGGGACGTTGTGGCTGAGCACGTCCTCGCGATATTCCTGGATGCGCTTCTCAGCCGTGGCATGTTGGCCGACGAAGACCACTCGGCATTTGGACCGCTCCTTGATGGTGCGGGCCTGCTCGATGTCGGCATAGATCGAAGGGGTGGTCACATGCATGAGCAAAAGTTCAGGCTTGAGGTTTACCGTTGTTTCAATGGATTCTTCTTCCGTGAAATTGCGGGCCGCAGCCTCCACAAAGTGGGTGTCGTGCCCGGCGTCGAGCAGGACTTGGGCGGCGGTCAGCAGGTATTCCGGATGGCGTTGGACGCGGCCGCGCGACTTCGCGGACCAGCGGGCGACACGGACGAAATCATTACCAAAGGAGGGGTTAAGGATGACAACTTTCATTGGTGTTATAGTACATCCATGCCGTGGGTGGTGCAATATTTTATTTAAAATTATGCCGGGTTTAAAATCTTAAAGGGGCATTGTGCAAAGGCCGCTTCGAGGCTATGATATTTGAATGAGTAAATTATTCCTTATTCCCAATGCGCTGACAGAACATGGCTTTGGACTTCCCATGGCCATCGGCCCCGCCATTGGGCATATCCGCACCTTTTTTGTGGAAGAACCCAAGTCAGCCCGCAAGCTTTTAAGGGAATTGAGCGTTGATTTTCCTTTGCAGCAGTGTGCCTTTCTTGACCTGAACGAGCATACCACCGAAACTGAAGTTAGCGGGTATATTCCCTTGATCAAAGGGGAGGACACGGGCATCATCAGTGAATCCGGTTGTCCCTGTGTGGCAGATCCAGGCGCCGATCTTGTGTTCTTGGCCCACAGGAACAATGTGGAGGTGGTGCCCCTGGTCGGGCCCTCATCCATATTGCTCGCCGTGATGGCTAGCGGCTTGGGCGGACAGAATTTTGCCTTCAATGGGTATTTGCCTAAGACGGGTGCTGAGCGCATCGCGCAGATCCGTTTTTTTGAGAAGCGCGCCATCCAGGAGCGGCAGACCCAGATCTTCATGGAAACGCCGTACCGCAACCAGGATATTTTTGACGATATGCTCAAGGCCTGCGGCCCAAAGACGTCCTTGTGCGTGGCCTGTGACTTGACCGGCAGTGAACAGTTCATCAAGACCCGTCCTATCGACGAGTGGAGAAAATCGGGTCTTCTGTTGCCCAAGAAGCCAGCATTGTTTATAATTAGGTAACTGATTCCCGCTTTCGCGGGAATGACATAACAAGAATGACAAAGGGGTACTCATGGCCGTATTCGAAAAGAAGTCTGTCGCTAAAACATTGACCGTCAGATCATCCAAATATACGGTCTATTCCCTGCCAAAATTTGCCAAATTGGTCAAGCGGGATATTTCTAGATTACCATTCTCCATCCGCGTGCTTTTGGAAAGCGCCCTGCGCAATTATGACAATTACCAGGTCACGGAAAAGGATATCCAGACCATCCTCAACTGGAAGCCCAATGAACGCAAGGATGAGATCGCTTTCAAGCCGGGCCGCGTCATCCTACAGGACTTTACCGGCGTGCCCTGTGTTGTTGACATGGCGGCCATGCGTGATGCCATGAAGAAATTGGGCGGGGACATCACCAAGATCAATCCCCAGGTCCAATGCGACCTGGTCATTGACCACTCGGTGCAGGTGGATGCCTTTGGGACCAAAGAAGCTTTGGGTGAGAACGTGAAACTTGAGTTCGAACGTAATAAAGAGCGTTATGAATTCTTGAAATGGGGACAGAGCGCGTTGCAGAATTTCCGCGTGGTCCCGCCGGCAACGGGGATCGTGCACCAGGTGAACTTGGAATATTTGGCCAAGGCCGTATTGAAGAAAAAAGCCGGTAAGGAAACGGTCGCCTATCCGGATAGTCTGGTCGGTACAGATTCGCACACCACCATGATCAATGGTTTGGGTGTTGTGGGTTGGGGTGTCGGCGGCATTGAAGCAGAATCCGTCATGCTCGGCGAACCCATTTACATGCTTTTACCCGAAGTGGTCGGCTTTAAGATCACCGGTAAATTGAATGAGGGGATCACGGCGACCGATCTCGTCTTGACCGTCACCCAAATGCTCCGTAAGAAGGGTGTGGTCGAGAAATTCGTAGAATTCTTTGGGGATGGGTTGGGGCATTTGTCTTTGCCCGACCGTGCCACCATTGCCAACATGGCGCCTGAATACGGGGCCACCATTGGCTTGTTCCCTGTTGATGTCGAAACGTTGAATTACCTGAAAGTTTCCGGCCGTACGCCGGCTGAGGTCGATCTGGTCGAGAAATATTATAAGGACCAGGGCCTGTTCTATACGGCCAAAACACCGCAGGCGGAATATAGCGATCTTTTGGAATTGGACCTCTCCACGGTCGAGCCCTGTCTCGCTGGACCCAAGCGTCCCCAGGACCGTGTTCCGCTCAAGGACCTCAAATCCAATTTTAATGCCACCCTGGTGGGGGACATCAAGTCGCGCGGCTATGGTTTGACGGCGGCTGATCTTGGCCGCACCGCCGTGGTCCAGGATGAAGCTCATGAGACCATTGCCCATGGGTCGGTTGTCATTGCGGCCATCACCAGCTGCACCAATACATCCAATCCCAGCGTCTTGATCGGCGCCGGTCTGCTCGCCCAGAAGGCCGTGGCCAAAGGATTGACCGTCCCGCATTATGTGAAAACATCTTTTGCCCCGGGTTCGCAGGTTGTCGAAGGGTATCTTAAGGGGGCTGGTCTCCTCAAGCCGCTGGAGAAATTGGGGTTCAATATCGTCGGGTACGGCTGCACCACCTGTATCGGTAATTCCGGTCCGCTTCCGGAACCTGTGGCCAAGGCTGTGACCGAAGGTAACCTGGTCGCTGCTGCGGTGCTTTCAGGTAATCGCAATTTCGAAGGCCGTGTGAACCCGCATGCCAAGGCAAATTTCCTGGCAAGCCCTCCGTTGGTCGTGGCCTATGCCTTGGCCGGACGTGTCGATCTGGACCTGACCACCGAACCCATCGGTAAGGACAAAAAGGGCAAGCCCATTTATTTGAAAGACATCTGGCCGACCACCAAGGAGGTGGGGGATCTCGTCAAGAAATTCGTCAAGGCGTCCATCTTCAAATCACGCTATGCCAACGTCGACAAGGGCAATAAGAACTGGAATGCCATCAAGTCGACCAAGTCCGAGCTCTTCAGCTGGGACAACGACAGTACCTATATCCAGAATCCACCGTACTTTGTCGGCATGAAGCATGAGGTTGACCCTATCCGTTCGATACAAGGGGCCAAATGTCTGGTCATGGTCGGTGATTCGATCACCACGGACCACATTTCACCTGCCGGCGCCATTTCCAAGGATTCTCCGGCGGGCAAGTTCCTGCTCGATAATGGTGTCCAGCCCAAGGATTTCAATCAATACGGTGCGCGCCGCGGCAATGACCGGGTAATGACCCGGGGCACCTTTGCGAATATCCGTTTGCGCAACTTGACTGCGCCGGGCACCGAAGGCCCTTGGACCACCTATTGGCCTACGGCTGAGAAGATGTTCATCTATGATGCGGCGATGAAATATAAGGTGGATAATACATCCTTGATCGTTCTCGCTGGGAAAGAATACGGGACAGGATCTTCCCGTGACTGGGCAGCTAAAGGTACGACGCTGTTGGGGATCAAGGCGGTCATTGCGGAGAGTTTTGAGCGCATCCACCGCAGCAATCTCTGCGGTATGGGTGTGCTTCCCTGCCAGTTCCTTGCCGGTGCAAATGCCGCGTCGATCGGGCTTAAAGGTGATGAGACCTTTGATTTCGTCAATTTGAGCGATGCCCTCAAGCCGCGCCAGGAATTGACCATCAAGGCCACTGCTCCCGATGGACAGGTCAAACAGTTCAATGTCGTCGCGCGTGTGGACACACCGGTGGAAGTTGATTACCTGCGCAACGGAGGCATCCTGCAGACTGTTCTGCGCAAATTGGCCAAGTAGAGGAGCGGCACATGAAACTTTTATATACCAAACGTTCTCCCTTTGCCCGGAAGGTGCGGGTATTAGCCTTGGAGAAAGGTATCCGACTGGACTTGGTCGAAGAGGACCTCGCCCGGAAGTCCACGCTTCTCCTTGAGATCAATCCTTTGGGCAAGGTGCCCTCGCTCATCCTGGATAACAATGACACCGTCTATGACAGTGTGGTCATCTGCCAGTATTTGGATGAGCTGGATGACAAGAACATCTTGATCCCCCGTGCAGGCAGGGCGCGTTACGAGGTCTTGAAGTGGGAGGCTATGGCAGATGATATGGTCACGACAGCGATCTATGTCTATATGGAAAAGATCCGGCATCCCAAGGATTTTCATGCCCAATTCGTTGCTAATGGGGAAGCCTCCATCCTTAAGGGCTATCAATATATGGAAAAACATGTGGCACAATTCGACCAGTTCTCCCTGGCGCCCATTGCCGTTGCATCAGCGATAGGGTATATCCATTTCCGTTTGCCGCATCTTAAGGTCGAGGGCAAACTGGGTCATTGGTTCGACGAG
>JAYVSG010000256.1:0-2264 GCA_043775535.1 Candidatus Omnitrophota bacterium | reverse complement strand
GGTCATCGACATTAACATGGACGAAGGAATGTTGGACGGCGTTCAAGCTATGACAACGTTCCTGAATTACATCGGCTCCGACCCTGATATTTCCAAAGTCCCCATCATGATCGATTCCTCCAAATGGACGGTCATTGAAGCGGGCCTCAAATGCGTGCAGGGAAAATCCATCGTCAATTCCATCTCCATGAAGGAAGGCGAAGCGGAATTCATCCGTCAGGCCACCCTCGTCAAACGCTACGGCGCCGCCACCGTGGTCATGGCCTTTGACGAACAGGGACAGGCAGATACCGTTGAACGCCGCCTGAACATCTGCAAAAAAGCTTACACGATCCTGACCGAGCAGGTGGGCTTTGACCCGACGGACATCATTTTTGACCCCAATATCTTTGCGGTCGCGACCGGCATTGAAGAACATAACAACTACGCGAAGGATTTCTTCGAGGCCACACGCCTGATCAAGCAGTCCTGCCCCGGATGCCTGATCTCCGGCGGTGTTTCCAACGTGTCCTTCTCCTTCCGCGGCAACGACCCCATCCGCGAAGCCATGCATTCCGCCTTCCTCTACCACGCCATTAAAGAAGGCATGAGCATGGGGATCGTCAACGCGGGCATGATCGCGGTCTATGACGAGATCCCAAAAGACCTTCTGACCCTGGTCGAAGACGTGCTCTTGAACCGCCGTGCCGACGCCACCGAGCGCCTGGTCGCCTTTGCGGAAACATATAAAAAAGAAGGCAAGAAGATCGAAGAAGACCTGGCCTGGCGCAAAGAGACCGTGCAAAAACGCCTCTCCTACGCGCTGGTCAAAGGCATCACGGACTTCATCGATGCGGACACGGAAGAAGCACGCCAACAGACCACCCGGCCGCTCGATGTCATCGAAGGCCCGCTCATGGACGGCATGAACATCGTCGGTGACCTTTTCGGTGCCGGGAAAATGTTCCTGCCCCAGGTCGTCAAGAGCGCGCGTGTCATGAAGAAGGCCGTGGCCTATCTCCTGCCCTTCATGGAGAAAGAAAATAATTCAGAGACCGCCCGGAACGCCGGCTCCATCCTCATGGCCACTGTCAAAGGCGATGTGCATGACATCGGCAAGAACATCGTCGGTGTGGTCCTTGCCTGTAATAATTTCAAGGTCATTGACCTAGGGGTCATGGTGCCTTGCGACAAGATCCTTAAGGCTGCCCGGGAACACAAGGTGGACATGATCGGTCTCTCCGGCCTCATCACGCCATCGCTGGATGAAATGGCCCATGCTGCCAAGGAAATGCAGCGGGAAGGCTTCACCATTCCCCTGCTCATCGGCGGAGCCACGACCTCACCCAATCACACCGCGGTCAAGATCATCCAAGGCTATCCGGCCGGGTTCACGGTCCACGTCAAGGACGCCTCCCGCTGTGTCGGTGTCTGCCGTTCCCTCATGGATGCAAAAGGCAAGGGTGAACTGGTCGAAAAGACATTGAAGGAATACGAGGCCCTGCGGCAAGAACATGCGCGGCGCCAGTCGGAAAGGATCCTGCTGCCGATCGAAGAGGCACGCAAGCGCCGTTTCACGACCGAGTGGAAGAAAACACCCATCACCAAACCTTCGTTCTTGGGCGTGAGGACATTCAAGGATTTTGACCTGAAGACCATCCGGAACTTCATTGATTGGTCCCCCTTCTTCATTGCCTGGGAGCTCCAAGGAAAATTCCCCAACATCCTCAAAGACCCAAAATTCGGCGTGGAAGCGACCAAGGTCTACAATGACGCCAATGCCATGCTTGATGAGATCATTGCGAAGAAATTACTGACCGCCAATGCCGTGGTCGGGTTCTATCCCGCCAACAGCATCGGGGATGATATTGAATTGTATGTGGATGACACCCGTACGCAGGTGATCGGCATGGCCCATGCCCTGCGTCAACAATCAGAAACAGGCCCGGACAAACCGCTCCTATCCCAAGCCGACTACATCGCGCCCAAGGACAGCGGCATCAAGGATTATCTGGGTGCTTTCGCGGTGACCGCCGGCGTCGGCCTGGATGAGATCGTCGCTAAATACGAAGCGGACCACGATGATTATAAAAGCATCATGGCCAAAGCCGTGGCAGCCCGCCTAGCCGAGGCCTTTGCGGAATATACCCATCAATGGGTGCGCAAGGAATTGTGGGGCTACGTTCCGGATGAGAACCTCACCTTGGCCGAGCTTAACCATGTCGACTATGTGGGGATCCGTCCGGCACCGGGTTATCCCGCCTGCCCTGACCACACGGAAAAAG
>JAYVSG010000255.1:0-2490 GCA_043775535.1 Candidatus Omnitrophota bacterium | reverse complement strand
TACGCGGCCCTGCGTTTATATGGAAGTCCGGTCATTGTGATCGATCTGGGGACGGCCATCACCTTTGATGTGGTTTCGCCGAAGGAAGAATATTTAGGTGGCGCCATTGTGCCGGGCCTGCGCCTTTCTGCCGAATCCTTGTTCCTTAAGACAGCCCTCCTGCCCAAGATCGCCATCAAAGCGCCCAGGTCTGTCGTCGGAAGGACCACAGAAGAGAGCATCTTAAGCGGCCTTTTCTACGGCTATGGTTCATTATGCCGGGGCTTTATCGAGCTTATTTCCCGGGAAATGCACGCTAAACCTAAGGTGGTCATGACCGGCGGCCACACGCAGCTCATGAAGAAATTCGTCTCGCCCAAGATCCGCATTATCGACGAGCATCTAGTTCATAAAGGCATGGCCCTTTTAGTTACTCCTTGACAAATTTTTTTTGTTTGATATATTAGCACTCCACTGGATTTACTGCTAAAAGAGCATCCGGCATATTTCTAATGTAATAACCATATAATCAGGAGGGTAAGTGTATGGCAATCCAACCGTTAGCTGACCGCATCGTTGTTAAGGTGCTGGAAGCCAAAGAAGTCACCAAGGGCGGCATCCTGCTTCCCGAAACCGCTAAAGAGAAGCCCCAAGAGGGTAAGGTTGTGGCTGTCGGCAAGGGCCGCATCCTGGAAAGCGGCGAAGTCCGCGCTCCTGAAGTCAAGGTCGGCGACCGTGTCCTGTACGGCAAGTACACCGGCACCGAGATCACCACGACCGAAGGCGAAGAGCTTTTGATCATGAAGGAAGAAGATATCCTGGCTATCGTAAAGTAAATTTAAAACACAAGGAGCAAGAAATGGCTAAGCAATTATTATTTGATGATGAAGCCCGCCGTAAGATCTTAAGGGGTGTTGAGCAGTTGGCCCGCGCGGTCAAGGTCACCCTGGGTCCTAAAGGCCGTAATGTCGTTTTGGACAAGAAATTCGGTTCCCCGACCGTGACCAAGGACGGTGTGTCCGTGGCCAAGGAGATCGAATTGGAAGACCCGTTCGAGAACATGGGCGCCCAGATGGTCAAGGAAGTCGCTGAAAAGACCTCCGACATCGCCGGTGATGGTACCACCACCGCGACCGTGCTGGCCGAATCCATCTACCGTGAAGGTTTGAAGAACGTCACCGCCGGTGCGAACCCCATGGCATTGAAGCGCGGCATCGACAAGGCTGTCGAACGTGTTATCGCCAGGGTCGAGAAGATCGCCAAGAAGGTCGATCTTAAGAACACCAAGGAAGTCGAGCAGGTCGCCTCCATCGCCGCCAACAACGACAGCGTCATCGGCAAGAAGATCGCCGAGGCCTTTGAAGCGGTGGGCAAGGACGGCGTCATCACCGTTGAAGAATCAAAGACCATCAACACCGAACTTAAGATCGTCGAAGGTATGCAATTCGATCAGGGTTACCTGTCGCCATATTTCTCGACCGACATGGAGAAGATGATCTGCGAGATCGATGATCCGTATATCCTGCTTTACGAAAAGAAGATCTCCAGCATCAAGGAGATCCTGCCGGTCTTGGAGAAGGTCGCCAAGGCAGGTAAGCCTTTGGTCATCATTTGCGAAGAAGTTGAAGGCGAAGCATTGGCCACCCTGGTCGTCAATAAGATGCGCGGCACCTTGAATTGCGTTGCTGTCAAGGCTCCGGGTTACGGCGATCGCCGCAAGGAAATGCTCAAGGACATCGCCATCCTGACCGGCGGACAGGCCATCACCGAAGATCTCGGGTTGAAGCTTGATACCTTGGAATTGACCGGCCTCGGCCGTGCCAAGAAGGTCAAGATCGACAAGGACAATACCACCATCGTCCAGGGTGCAGGTAAGCCGACGGACATCAAGGCCCGTGTTGCCCAGATCAAGAACCAGATCGATGTCACCGATTCATCCTACGATAAAGAGAAATTGCAAGAGCGCCTGGCCAAGATCGCCGGTGGTGTGGCCATCATCAATGTTGGTGCTGCGACCGAAAGCGAAATGAAGGAAAAGAAGGCCCGCGTCGAAGATGCGCTGCATGCCACCCGTGCGGCCGTGGAAGAGGGTATCGTTCCCGGCGGCGGCGTTGCCTTGCTGCGCTGCATCAAGGACCTGGAAGCTTTTGAGCTCAAGGGTGATGAGAAGACCGGTGCCGATATCGTGCGCCGCGCCTTGGAATCCCCGATGCGCCAACTGGCCTTCAATGCCGGTTTGGAAGGTTCTGTCATCGTTGAGCGTCTGATCAACGAGAAGGATGTTTCCAGCGGGTATGACTTCAATAACGACGAATATGTCGATATGTTCAAGGCCGGGATCATCGATCCTGCCAAGGTGACCCGCACGGCGCTGCAGCATGCGTCTTCGATCGCCGGGTTGCTTTTGACCACCGAATGCCTTATCACCGACCTGCCGGAGAAGGACAAGCCTGCTCCTGCAATGCCCGGTGGTATGGGCGGCGGCATGGGTATGGGCGGTTATTAAGGAAT
>JAYVSG010000254.1:0-9103 GCA_043775535.1 Candidatus Omnitrophota bacterium | reverse complement strand
CATCGTTTTCCAACCGGACCAGTCATCTTCATACAGGCCGTCTTCGATCGACACGACTGGGTATTGGCTGACCATCTTGGCATAGGCATCGATCAACTGATCAGAGCTGATGTTCTTGCCATTGTAATTGTATTTACCGTCCTTGTAGAAGGAGGAAGCAGCGGCATCGAGGGCGATGAAGATCTCCTTGCCTGGCTTGTACCCGGCCTTTTCAATGGCCTGGATGATGATGGCCAAACCTTCTTCGTTGCTGCCCAAGTTCGGGGCGAAACCACCCTCATCACCGACGGAAGTGGCCAAACCCTTGTCATGCAGGATACCCTTCAAGGTATGGAAGATCTCGCAGGCCATCTGGATGGCACGGGAGAATGTCGGGGCGCCGATCGGCATGATCATGAATTCCTGGACGTCCAGGTTGTTGTCCGCGTGCATACCGCCGTTGATGATGTTCATCATGGGGACAGGCAGGATATTAGCCTTGCTGCCGCCCAAGAAACGGTACAACGGGGTCTTCTTTTCAGCAGCCGTAGCCTGAGCAACAGCGAGGGAAACACCCAGGATGGCGTTGGCACCCAATTTGCTCTTATTGTCCGTACCGTCCAAGGCAATGGTGATCTTGTCGATGGCCTTGAAATCCGCTTCCTTACCCTTGATGGCCTTGGCGACCAGGGTGTTGACGTTATTGACAGCCTTCAAGACACCCTTGCCCTTGAAACGGCCCTTATCGCCGTCGCGCAATTCAACAGCTTCATGCTCGCCGGTGGAAGCGCCTGATGGGACAGCCGCACGGCCGAACGCGCCGGAGCTCAAAAGGACGTCAACTTCAACAGTGGGGTTACCGCGGGAATCGATGATCTCACGTGCCAGAACGGATTTGATCTTGGACATACAACTCCTTACTTTGGGGTATATAGATACGCGAAATGTCTTTATTCAAACGCTGCCCAAATTAACATACTTTATTTTCCCCGTCAAGCCGTTTGACTAATCTGGTGCCCTATGTTACCTTTTAAAGAACAGTTCCGCGCCATCCAACAAAGGACCCCCTATGTTACGTAAACTCTTGATCTTCGTGCAGTTATATTGGATACGCCTCCTCCTCATTTCCGTCACCCTTGTGCTCATCGCTTGGATGATCCAGTTCATGACCGTATCCAACACCAATTATGAACAGCTGGAAAGCTTCTCCCGCCGCAATATTTCCGCCCAGATGGGCCAAAGCTTCATCATGTTCGTCTTTGTCACCTTGATCCAGGTGCCGCTGTCCTTCGGTATGTACTACTGGCTGATGTCGGGCGGGGCCATGGGCAAGATGGGCACGCTCAATTTAAGCAAGGTGCACGTCAATGTGAAGATGGACGATGTCATCGGCATGGATGAACCCAAACGCGAAGCCTGGGAGCTGGTCAAATTGCTCAAAGACCGCACCATGGTCAAAAAGATCGGCGGCAAGATCGTCAAGGGCACCATCATGTTCGGGCCTCCGGGCTGCGGTAAGACCTATTTGGCCAAGGCCATCGCCACCGAAGCCGGCCTCCCCTTCCTCTCTGCGGTCGGTTCTGAATTCGTGGGCATGTTCGTGGGCCAGGGCGCCGCGCGCATGAAGTCCCTGTTCAAACAGGCCCGCACGCTCGCCTCCATGGAAGGCGGCTGCATCATCTTCATCGACGAGATCGACTCCTTTGCCCGTCCGCGCATGGCAGACAACGGCTGGGGCGGCACCACCAGCCACAATGCCACCATCAACCAGTTCCTGACCGAACTCGACGGCCTGCGCAAGGTCGAGAACAATATCATCGCCATCGCCGCCACCAACGTTGGGGAGAAAGACCTGGACGAAGCGGTGATGCGCGCCGGACGTTTCGAACGCAAGATCTATGTGACCCGCCCCAACCTGAGCGAACGTAAATCGATCTTCGATTTCTATCTCAAGCGCTTGGACATTCCTGCCCAGGACGTGAACGTGCAGGTCCTGTCGCAAAAGACCCTTTGGTTCTCCCCGGCGGACATCGATTACATGGTGCGTGAAGCCAGCATCATTGCGCTGCGCGACAGACGTGACAAGATCACCATGAAGGACCTGAACGAAGCCTATGACCGCATCGCCTTTGGTATGAAAAGCAATATCAAGATGAACGACAAGGAACGCTTGTGGACGGCCTACCATGAAGCCGGCCATGCCGTCATCGGCTACCTGCTCCACCCCACCGACGACGTCATTAAAGCGACCATCATCCCGCGCCGCGGCTCATTAGGCATGGTGGCCAGCCGTCCGCAGGAAGAACTTTACTCCTCGACCAAGGAAGACCTCCTGGCCGACATCAAGCGCAGCATCGCGGCCTATGTGGCCGAACGCATCAAGTTCGGCAGCAGCTCCGCCGGTGTGGGCGGCGGTCCGGGCAGCGACTTTTATTCCGCCATGCGCATCGCCCATTCCATGGTGTGGCGTTTGGGCATGGGCAAGAGCGGTTTTGTCGGCGACTTCCATGCCATGGAAGGCCGCGGCGACGGCAATATCATCAACATTTCCGAAAAGACCAAGGAAACCCTGGACGCGGACGTGCAGGATATCCTGCAAAGCTGCATCCGGGACGTGGAAGGCGTGCTCAACACGAACAGGGAATTGCTGGAACACTTCGCCCAGGAACTATACAAGAAAGAAGAATTGGAATACGATGAGATCGAAGCCATCTTCCAAAAATTCAATGTCAAGCCCGCGTCCCGCAATTCGGTTGCCTGATCCTTTACGCTCCTGGCTTCCCCCGTTAGCAATGAGCGCCTGCTTATTGCTGGCCGGCGGCTGTGCCAAGAGCGAGTCCCCAATCAAGATCACCTACACCGAGGCGCAAAAACTCTTCGAAGCAAAATGCCGGGAAGAATTCGACCTGCATGTGATCACCCGCCTTGTGGGCGGCACCTTGTACATTTATTTCCCGACCAAGGAGCCCCTCTTCGACTATGCCTCATCGGAAAGCGATAAGCCTCCGGCGGAGGAAGCCAAACCATCCAAATTCGCCCTGCAATATGTCGACGGGAATTTCAAGGACAAGAAATTCAAGTTCGAATACGATGTGGTCGACCGCAAGAAGGTCAAAGCGGACGATTACGGCTACAGCTCTTCCTACACGGACAATTACATCAAACAGCAGAACAATCTCTTCACCGCCATCAATGACAGTTTCTTCGGTGCGGAAGCGGTGAAGGGCGAGACTGAACCCAAATTCATCGCCATGGTCATCACCGACATTAAGAAAGGCATCGAGACCCGCTCCACCTTCTACCTGCAGGATTTCAAACGCTATATGTCCGGCGACCTGCCTTACGATGAGTACATGAAAAGGTTCCTGGCGGACACCAAGGGCGGACCGGCACTTGTCGGGGACGAGATCGGCTCACACATCGAATACAAGGAAGTGGGCATGGGAGAGTTCCTGGCCAAGCAGATCATCAACCGCATCAATTTCAAGTTCCAAAGGAGCAGCTTCCCCCCGTCGGACGATTACGACAATGACATCATCGGCATTGCCTCCGACACCATGCGCTATTACGAATTCGGCGGGTTTACTGCCTTCCAGTTCTCCAACCTGCGCACCGGCAAGAAATACCTCTTCGAACCGCAGCAGCTCGACGGGTTCAGCGACGAACCTGAAGAAAAGTCCAAGAGCGGCGGCAAGCTCATCCACATCCGCTTTGACAATGGCAAAGCGCAGTTCAACGACGAACTCACCAACACAGAAATTAACGCAGAATAGTCTTAAGGAATTGGGCGATGGCAGCGGGATAGATCTTGTGCTCAACCGCATGGATCTTTTTAGCCAGCGACTCAAACGTGTCCTTGGGGGTTACCGCCACGGCAGCCTGGGCCAGGATGGGCCCGGCATCCATTTCTTCAGTGACGATATGGACGGTCGCACCGGTGACCTTGACGCCGTATTCAAAGGCATCGCGGATGCCGTGCGCGCCCTTGAAGGCAGGCAGCAAGGCAGGATGGACATTCAAGATGCGGCCTTCATAGGCATGGATAAAACCGGGACTTAACAATCTCATGTATCCGGCGAGGACCACCACATCGACCCCGGCCGTCTTCAGGGCCTTGGCCACAGCCGCATCGAATTGGGCACGGTCCGTGAAATCCTTAGGGCTCAGATGAAGCGCGGGTATCTTGACCTTGGCCGCCCGCTTCAAGGCAAAGGCATCCGCCTTGTCGCTGAACACCAGTACGATCTTAGCCTTGATCTTCTTTGACTTGACCGCATTGATGATGGCCTGCAAATTGCTTCCATTCCCCGAGGCTAATACCGCAATATTCATGCCGACTCCCTGTATTTGAACAGGCCCAGCAGGCCCACTGCCATAAATATAACACCGACGGCAGTTAAAATCCACACCCGCGCCACATGCTCGGCCATATAGGAAGACCCCAGCATGGCGGCCAGGAAGCCTAGGTGCATGACGAATTCAAGGGCGGAAAAGACCTTCCCGCTCATCTGTGAGGAACACACCTCATGCACCACGGTATTGGCCGCGATCACGACCGGTCCCAGGATCAGGCCCAGAAGAAAAGCCAGGCCCGCAGCGAGGCCGCGGCTATGCGTCCCTTGCACCGACCCTGCAAAAATGCCCACCATGATGCCGCCCAGGATCAGCGAAACGAATATCATCTTCCATTTATTGACCTTCGCCCCCCATTTGCCGTAGGCCAGGCTGCCGCAAAAAAGCCCCGCACCGAGAGGAACTGCCAGGAAACCAAGGTCACGGGTCACGGTGCCAAAGGCCTGCTGGATAAAGGTGATGATGACCACATACACCGCGCCGGCCGCGGCAAAAAGCACGGACATCATGATGAAGATCATCTTGAGCTTGGGCTGCCCGCCGATGTACTGCACGCCTTCCTTGATCTCGGTCAAAATGTTCTTCTGGGCGGCGATCACTTCCTTACCCGCTGCCACTAACTTTTTTGGATCGACCCGGATGCGGAGCCTCCGGGACATGCTGATCGAGAACACCAGGAGGCCGGACACAAAAAAGGTCGCCGCATCCCACAGGAAACCGCCGCGTGAACCCGCATATTCAACGATGAGCCCGCCCAACAAGGCGCCAAGGACGAGAGCGATCATGCCGGTCGTAGTCACCAGTGAATTGGCAATATGCAGATCTTCGGTCTTCACCATTTCCGGGATGATGGACATCTTGGCAGGCACATAAAAGCGGCTGACTGCAAATGTGATAAAGACCGCCCCGTACAAGACCGTCAACGACGGGAAATTCATAACATAGAAGGCGATCAGGAGCACGATTCCCCCGCGCAGGAAATCACAGACAAAAAGTGTCGTACGGCGGTCCCAACGGTCCACGAACACTCCGGCAATAGGCCCGATCAGGAAGACCGGGATGATGGTAAAGGACAAAAGCTTGGCCAATTCCAAGGTCGATCCGGGACTGCGCGCGGCGATCAGGCCAACCAACGCCATCTGATGCACACGGTCACCGAACTGGGACACCAGCTGCGCCAGCCAGAAACGAAAGAACCCGCGGTTCTCTTTATTTTGTATGAATCTCCACATAATCTTTCGCGTGTCCTAATAGTGCCTTGCCCAATTTGGGCGAAGGCAGGGCCAATAATTCATTGTAGTGCGCCAGGGCATGTTCCGTTTCCCCGCGCGCTTCGTAAATGGATGCCAGGTTGAATATGGCATCCGCATCTTCCGGCTTGATGGCGAGCACACGGCCAAACGCCGCAGCGGCCTCATCCATATTTCCCATCTTAGCATGATATACCCCGACGGCGGACCAATCCTGTGGGCCGAGCTCTCTGCCAGCCTTGATATCCGCCTGCACATGGAGAAAGGCCTTTTCTGTGTTGCGCATCCACAGGTCTTTCAATGTTCCCGGATCCTGGATCAAAATGAACTGCCCCAAAGCCTCAGCACATCTGCCCTGATCGCACAAGGATTGGGCCAGGGAGATGCGGTAACGCGCATTCTGCGGATCGCCAGCCACGGCATTGCGGAAACGCTGTTCGGCCGGGGCATATTCCCCCCTCAAAGCATAGATCATTCCCAAGGAAGATTGCAAACGGGCATTCTGCGGCTGGATGGCCAGCGAGCGCGCCATCATCCACTCCTCACTCCGGGCAATGGTACTCTGCCCCACCGACGTAAAGAACAGGGACAGGAAGAACAAGGCAATGATGCTGCCGTAAAGCACTCGGGCCAGGACCTGACGGCCTTGCGCGTATTGCACAAACTTAAGTCCAGCATCCGCCAGCAGCATGAAGACCGGGACCGACGCTGCATAAAGGAAATGTTCCGCCGTGGAAATGCTTCCCGGCTGCACTCCGATGGTAGTAACGATCTGTGAGACCGGCAGCAAGCTCAAAGCGAACCAGGCCAGCGCCAGCCAGTGCAGGGTGGATAATCCTTTACGCGCAATGCCAAGCCAGGACACGGCGACGAGCGAGATGAAGACCGTCAGCATGGCCCCTCTCTCAAAGATGCCCGTGAATAAAGGCATGGAGCGGTCAAAGTGCAGGTCCACCGGATAGATGAACAGGCGCAGGTCAGTGACGACCGAACGCAGGAAGGTCAAGATGCCTAAGGTATGGTCGTGGGCATTTCTCCACGGAAAGGTCTCTGTGATGCCCAAATATTTACGCAAACAGACATAGGCCACAGCCACGGCGCCCCAAGACCAGATCCAGCGCATGTCCTTGCGGTAAAGCCAGGCATGGACGAAAAGCACCGGCAGAAGCATGGCCGCGCTCTCCTTGCATAGCAGGGCGGCGATAAAGGCGAACAGCGCCAGAATGCGGCGTTCCTTCAAATGGGCAATGAAACTGATCAGGCCAAAGAAGACGCTTAGAAGAATGGCCCTCCCCGAGATATTGCACACGGCCTCCCATTGGATGGGATGAACGCCAAAGAATAAGGCCGCCCAGAAACCAACTTCAAAATTGACCAAAATACCGACCAGGAGCCAGACTAAGAGCGCGTTGGCGATATGGATGAGCAGATTGTCCATGTTATAAAAAAACGGATCAAGCTTGTGGCAGCTGTACTCCAGCATGAAGCTCAGGTTGACGAGCGGACGGTAATACGAATGGTCATTGAAATACCCTTGCTTAAACAGTTTACCCCATTGGGCCGGGTCCTTGATGGCCTGGTTGGAAACAATGGAGAATTGATCGTCCATGGTCTTGAACGGCGAGGACAACATGGGCGCGTATGCGGCGAAGATGACAACGATGAGGAAAAACGCTCTTAATAACGGCATTGTTCCCATTATATATCAGTGAGGGGTGAAGTCTAGCGATGAGAGAAATAAGCTGGCAGTCAGAATTGAACTGACGGCCTGCGCATTACGAATGCGCTGCTCTACCAACTGAGCTATGCCAGCAAAGGAAACATTTTATACCCGATTTAAGCACCGGGGTCAAGAAGCTTTTCTTAGACTATGGAGCAATGCCGTTCTTTACGCTCTTAGAAAGAGAATAATCCACATAACCAGCAAGGATCTCCTGGAGATTAGCTGCGGGCGGGGCGCCAAAATAGTGACAAATAATGGCATGCGCCATCTCATGCCCGAGCATCCCGGTCGAAACATCCCCGATGGACGCGTAGATCGTTTTCAGTTCATCTAAGTAAAAAGCCCTTTCCTCCACATCAATTCCGGCAGCATTCTTAATGACCACCTTGACCATGTTGCGGTCTGGCAAGAACTCGATCGTCGCCTCCAAGCTATACACATTGATCCCCAGGATGCGTGCACTTTCCATAAATAAGGCATCGACGGTCTTGCCTAAGATGAGATTGGGGTCACTTCCCCCCTTATCCAAGATACCATCCACGCGCAAGAAATAATCATAATTGAGCCTGGCTAGGAGGGAAAACACATCCATGCCGGCAGGGCCATACACAGTGAAGTATTTGCTTTTGACGAAGAGGGTGCGGGGCGGCGTTTCAGCGGCAAATGAAATAGTCGACAACACAAGAAGTAAAACTGCGAGAAGGATAGGTAACGGTGCGCCGCGCATTAGACCTTAAAGTGATCGAGGTTGGCCCCAATTTGATCAACGATCCTCTTCAACTCTTCTTTATTAACAGCGCCTTCCTTTTGAAGGAAACCCGCCAAGAGGGCATAATCCTTTTTCAATTGTTCATGACGGCCCAAGAGGGCATCCGACATGTCCTGAAGGCATTTGGCCAGGTCCTTGAGCTGGTCTTTTTCACGTGTGGTGAAATTCCTTTTCAAAGAACCGTTCTTGATCAAACCGATCTGGTTCTTCAATCGGAAGATAGGGCCGACGATGCGGTGCGAAATGAACAGGGTCATGGCCATGACCACGACGGCAGCAATAACAGCGACAGAGATAACGGTCAAGCACAACACCGGCAGGATAAAATCGGACGTGGGTTTGACGTAGATCCTGGTCTTCTCAATGGCAACTGTGGTTGAACCTTGGGTCAAGAAGAAGATAAACAAACCGACCAAGAAAGAGGTCAATGCGACCAACGCCGAAAACTTGAACATAAATTGCGTCTGGTAGGGCACATCGATGAGATATTGCTTACGCTTATACACGTTCACAACCCCAACCGTTGATGGTCGATCTCGATCTTGGTCCTTTGTTTGATCCCTTCCATCCACTGCTGCAAGCCAACTTTCTGCCGCTCCCGGGCCAGGAAATCCTTGATCTGCACCTTAACCTCGGAGAGCTCCTTCGTGGCAAAGAATTCCTGCTTTTTCTGCATGTAATATGCTTCGATATCTGCGTCCGTGACCGGGGAAGCTCCTCCCTGACTGTTGGCTTTGGCCAAGGTGCGCTTGAGCAGTTCCTGTTCCCAGTAGCGCTGTATGTCGGCAAGGAATTGGGGATCCCGGTCCAGGCCCAGGTGTTCTGCTTCAGAAAGGATCATTTTCTTGGAAATGAATTGCTCGAGGAACTCTTTGCGGCCCGCGTCTCCCTGCAACGCCAACGATGAGTCTGCAAAGGCAGCATTGAATTCTTGAGCGGTAACCTCTATATCATTGAGACGTATGGCAGCCTGTTCCTTTTGCGTGCAGCCCAGGGGAACAAACAAACTCAGAAGCAATAAAAGGAAAT
>JAYVSG010000253.1:0-6491 GCA_043775535.1 Candidatus Omnitrophota bacterium | reverse complement strand
GAAACCGCGCCCTTGGCGAACATGGGCAGGAATTTTTTCTTCTGTTCCGGGGTGCCGAACAATTTCAACGGTTGGGGAACACCGATGCTCTGATGTGCGGACAATAAGACCGCGGTCGAACCGCAGTAGCTGGATACCAAGGACATGATGCGATTGTAATTGTATTGGGAGAATCCCTGCCCGCCGTATTCTTTGGGGATCTTCAAAGCAAAGGCGCCGATCTCCCCCAAGCCCTTCATGACCTTATCCGGGATAATGCCGGTGCGGTCGACTTCATCAGGGTTCAGGCTCTCACGGAGGAATTTCTCGATCTTGACCAGGTACTCATCCCCTGCCTTTTTCTCCTGGGCGCTCTGTTCAGGGAACGGGAAGATCAGTTTGAAATCTGTCTTACCATGGAATAATTGCAGTGCAAAGCTAGGGGATTTCCACTCCTGTTCACGGGCGGCTTCCGCAAATTCAAGGGATTTGAGCTTCTCTTGCGAGATGTTCTTATCGTACATGCTCATGGGACACCGGCTTCTTTAAGTAAGGTATAAATGCGAAAATGTATGAAATTACTACGGTTATGAATGCGTATACTTAGAGTATAGCTGGGCCCGAAGAAAATGCAATGGCAGGATGAACTATTTATTTGATGTAGGTGTCCGCAAGCTTGGAAACATCCTCGAGACGCACGCCGCTGTGCCAGATATTCTCTGGATAGACCATGATATTGACACCGGTGGCGCATTGGCCAAGGCATTTGGCCTGGGCCACGCGGATCTCCGGATGGAGTTTACGTTCCTTGGCGGTCTCACGTAAAAGACGGAAAACTTCGTCTCCCCTATGGTCACCGCAGGAAGCCTTCTCCCCATTGGCATTGTGGGTGCAGACAAAGATCTGGCGCTTATACGGCGTGTTTTTTGTTTCCATAAATAGCCTTTCTAAAAATGCATTCATACCAGGACGGCGGAATGATCTTGCCGGTCAAGACCCGTATCTTGGAAGAAAGATCGGATGTATAACGCAATTTGGGGGCAGGATCATTGATGATGCGTTCAACCAGACGGGCAACCACTTCCGGGTCCCTTTTGGATGTTTCAATATGTTTTTGTACAAAGCCCTTCAATAATTGGCTTTGTTCGTAATATGGACTCTCGGGGTTATTATACCCCCGTCCATACCGCGCATTATCAGTGAATATCTTGGTCGGGTAACTGCCCGGCTCGACTAAGACCACATTCACGCCAAAATGGCGCAATTCATAATAGAGGCTCTCTGAAAAACCTTCGAGTGCCCATTTGCTGGCATTGTAGGCACCCAGCGCCGGCGTCGCGGTCTGCCCGGCAATGCTCGAAATATTAACGATGGTCCCTTTGCCGCGCACACGCATCAGCGGCACGACCTGGCGGCACACATTCTGCACACCGAAGAAATTGATCTCCATCTGTTGACGGATCTCATCTTCGCCCAAGTCCTCAAAGAAACCACCCAGCCCGAAGCCGGCGTTGTTGACCACCGCATCGATATGGCCGTTGCGTTCCTTGATCTCTTGAATGGTTTTGACGATGGTCGCGGGCTTGGTGACATCCAATTCCCGCACCCAGACCTGGCCGCCGCGTTTCGACACTTCATCCAGCAGCAGCTGCTGTTTCCTAACATCCCTCATCGTGGCATAAACAAAATGGCCGGCAGCAGCAAGGCGCGCGGCAATGCGCAGGCCAAAACCGCTGGATGTGCCGGTGACCAGGATGACTTTCTGGATATCGTTCTTGGACATTAAATATTAAGGGACTTTTGGAGCATTAACGCATCGACGAGCGTCAGCGCGATCATGGCTTCGGCAACAGGAACGACGCGCGGACAAAGGCAGGGATCGTGGCGTCCCTTGACCTGGATCTCGGTCTCTTTAAGTTCCTTGGTGATGGTCTTCTGCAACTTGGAGATCGACGAAGGCGGCTTGACCGCCATGCGCACGATGATGTCCTCACCGGATGAGATGCCGCCATTGATGCCGCCGGCATGATTGGTCTTGGAAGATATCTTTCCACCCTTGGCCGTCAACACATCATTGTTCTGGGAACCCAAGGAAGCGACCGCCTTGAAGCCGTCGCCGAATTCAACACCCTTGATGGTGGCAATGGAGAACAAGGCAGCGCCCAGGCGAGCATTCAATTTATCAAAGCAAGGTTCGCCCAAACCTGCCGGACAACCCTTGACCACGGCTTCGACGATGCCGCCGATGGAATCGCCGTTCTTACGCACCTCTTCAATGCGGGTGACCATCTTCTCTGCCTGCGCCATGTCTGGCGCACGCACGATATTCTTTTCAATGACCTTATGATCGATGGTCTTAGCGTAAATGTCACCGACGGCAAGCGTATAGGCAATGATCTTGATGCCATGCTGGCCCAAGATCTTCTTGGCAACAGCCCCGGCAGCCACACGGCAGGCGGTTTCACGGCCGGAAGAACGGCCGCCGCCGCGGTAATCACGGATGCCGTATTTTAATTCATAGGTTAGGTCAGCATGTCCAGGACGGAAGGAATCCTTGATATTGCCATAATCCTTGGAACGCTGGTCTTCATTGCGGATGAGCATCGCGAGAGGTGCGCCCGTGGTCCGGCCTTCAAAAACACCGGACAAGATCTCAACGGTGTCGCTCTCTTTACGCTGGGTCGTAATCTTGCTTTGACCGGGTTTACGACGGTCAAGATCAGGCTGGATATCGGCTTCGGACAAAGGAAGTCCAGGCGGAACACCATCGATGACAACACCGATGGCAGGTCCATGGCTCTCGCCAAAGGTCGTGATCTTGAATATTGTCCCGAATGAATTACCGGCCATATATCTCCTTAAAATGATCTTCTTGCAACCAAAGAAAACTCCGTACAATATTTTTCTAAACTCTCCAGCGACTCATTGAAAACACCTGTCCGTGCATATTGGTCCGCAACAATTTCACGGAAACAACACACTTCCTTGCGCCGCCCTTTCATGTTCGGATCGTTCTTGGTGAGATCGATCAGGTCTAATGCCCGCTCCAAACAACGATCAGAACTCACCTGATCATTCTTGTTACGCCAAACACGCGCCCTGGAGACCTCACTGCCAATATGTGCCATTTTCTCACATAATGAAAAAGTAAACCAGCGCTTTTGATCGATCATAAAGTGACCATGCCATCAATAATGACCTTGACCTGGGAACGCACGCCGGGATCTTTTATTTCACGGTCCATATTACCTTGCCGGGGACGAATATTGATCAGGGATGTGTACTCCAGGTATTCGTCCCTACTCTTGCCAGGGTAGATATTAAAACCCCAAAGGTCTTCCTGTTTACTGTCCCGATCCAATAAAACCTGCTCACAATCCGAGTGAAGCTCACCGCCGAGCGCCACCGCTTTCGTACGAAGATCGACAACCCCCTTGATCATGTCCCCATAACCGTCTTTGGCCAATACGGCCAATTCTTCTTTGGATATACTAGAAATAAAAACTTTGATCTGCATTACAAATTGGCATCCGTAACAGCGCCTTGTGAAGCGCTGGTGACCAGTTTCGCATATTTGGCCAAGACGCCGGTCGTATAGTTGGGTTTCGGCTGCTTCCATGCCTTCAAACGCCTCTTGATCTCGGCAGCGCTGACTTCCAGATTCAATTCGCGCTTGGATGCGTCAATGATGATCGTATCCCCATTTTTGATGAGCGCGATGGTGCCGCCGTTAAAAGCTTCCGGCGTGATGTGGCCGACCACAAAACCATGACTGCCCCCGGAAAAACGACCGTCGGTGATGAGCGCAACATCCTTGCCCAGACCGCGGCCCATGATGGCCGATGTCGGGGAAAGCATTTCCCGCATGCCGGGACCACCGCGCGGACCTTCATAGCGGATGACAATGACATCGCCTTTGACGATCTTCCCATCCAGAATTGCTTTCAAAGCTGTTTCTTCCGATTCGAACACCTTGGCCTTGCCCGTGAACACCAAACCTTCCTTGCCGGAGATCTTGGCAACTGCACCTTCTGTGGCCAGATTTCCGTACAAGATGACCAAGTGACTGTCCTTCTTGATCGGATTATCAAAGGAACGGATGATCTCCTGCCCTGCCGGGTATGGTTTCACATCCTTCAAATTTTCCGCCACGGTAAACCCGGTCACTGTCATGCAATCGCCATGCAGTAATCCTTTGTCCAACAGCATCTTCATCAAGGGGCGTATACCACCGATATCGACCAGTTCGGCCATGACAAAACGGCCGGAGGGTTTGAGGTCCGCCAGCATGGGGACCTTCTTACCCACTCGGGTAAAATCATCGATGCTCAATTTAACACCCGCTGAGTGGGCCATGGCGATCAAATGCATGACCGCATTGGTGGAGCCGCCCAGGGCAATGACCACGGTGATGGCATTCTCGAACGCCTTTTTGGTCATGATGTCCCGCGGACATATATTCTTTTTCAATAAATTAAGGACTGCGGCACCTGCACGACGGCAATCGTCCTCTTTCTCTCTCGAGATCGCAACCTGCGCCGAACTGTTCGGCAAACTTAACCCCAAAGCCTCGATGGCGGACGCCATGGTATTGGCCGTATACATACCGCCGCAGGAACCGGGACCCGGGACCGCACAGCTTTCGATGCCCTTTAATTCTTCATCCGATATCTTCTTAGCCGCATGCTGGCCCACTGCTTCGAACACAGAGACCACATCCTTGTTCTGGCCTTTGTAACAGCCAGGCAGGATGGTCCCGCCATAAACGAACACGGACGGACGATTCAAACGGCCCATGGCCATGACGCAGCCGGGCATGTTCTTGTCGCAGCCGCCGATGGCCACAAAACCATCATATCCCTGGCAGCCGATCACGGTCTCGATGGAATCCGCAATGACCTCACGGGAAACCAGGGAATACTTCATCCCCTCGCTGCCCATGGAAATTCCATCGGAAATGGTGATGGTATTAAAAATAATGGCCTTGCCGCCAGCCGCGTCCGCACCCTTGGCCGCATGTTCAGCCAACAGGTTGATGTGCATATTGCACGGGGTAACCATGCTCCAGGTGGAAGCAATGCCGATCTGCGCTTTGCCGAAATCCTCGTCTTTAAAACCAACGGCGCGCAGCATGGCCCGGCTGGGCGCACGGTCGGCCCCATCGATGACAAAAGCGGAATGTTTGCGAATATTGGACATAAGGACCTTATGGAGATAATAATGATGAATTAATGAAAAATCCCGTCAAATACCATGTCGAATGTTGTTTCAATAAAGAAATATTAATAGATGCTTCTCCATTCTTAAACTTAGCTTTAATGAAGTGCCTAGCTCCGATGGTTTTATTTTTAAAAGACCAGTCATGGCCCACCACGCCTCCACCTTGAATATCTAAAATTTTTTCATAAGGCCCCAACTTTCCCTCACAAAGCTTAAACAGTGCTCTTACCTGCTCCTCGGTCATACTTTCTTTTAAATCCTCATGAGATATTTTATTGAATTCTTCATAATTCCAGGTAGTAAAAACCTTGGCAAAAAACTGTTCTACAAAAGGCTCGCTTTCACGTGTTAATTTTTTACTTTGATCCTTAAGAGTGTAGAAGAAACCGCTTACAGCAATGATAAATATTACTAAGATAACACCCGCAATTTGAAAAAACTTCTTCATTTCTACCCCCTTAATAACCACGGTTTATCACTCCTGATCTTCTCTTCGTATTTGCCGATACGTTCATTGAACTGCAATGTCCAGCCGATACCATCCAGCCCCTTGATCAGGCATTCTTTATTGAATGCATCGATCTGAAAACCATATTTTTTGCCATTGGCCGTGACCGTCTGCGACGGCAGATCAGCCGTGACCGTCGCTCCGCGGTTACTTTCCAAATAGGCGAATATCTCATCAACCTCTGTCGACTTCAATTGCACCAACAAAATACCATTCTTGACGCAATTGTTATAGAAAATGTCCGCGAAGCTGGGCGCGATGATGACCTTAAATCCAAAATCACCCAAGGCCCACGGCGCATGCTCACGGCTGGAACCGCAACCGAAATTATCACGGGCCAATAATACGGTAGCCTTGCGGTAGGGATCCTGGTTCAGGATGAAATCCGCATTCTCGGTCGTTCCTTCATAATCCGTAAAACGCCACTCATGGAACAAATGCTTACCAAATCCTGTGCGCTCGATCTTGCGCAGGAACTGCTTGGGGATGATCGCATCGGTGTCCACATTCACGCGGTTCAACGGTGCGGCGATGCCTGTCTGCGTCACAAAAGGTTCCATAAATAAGCCCCTGAATATGGCGTTAATTAAAATTGCGTATATCAGTGATCTTGCCTGTCAAGGCGGCCAAGGCGGCCATTTCCGGACCCATCAAATGCGTGCGGCCTCCGGGACCCTGACGGCCTTCAAAATTGCGATTGCTCGACGAGGCACAACGCTCGCCTTTTTTCAATTGGTCATCGTTCATGCCTAAACACATGGAGCACCCTGCATAACGCCATTCC
>JAYVSG010000252.1:0-19088 GCA_043775535.1 Candidatus Omnitrophota bacterium | reverse complement strand
CATCCATCATGGCCCGGAAACGCCCGGTTTCGACCGTTACATTCTGTTTTCTTAATTGCCCCACGAAATAATTGTAAAGCTCTTCGCCTCGGGCAGGATCAGCCGCGTCATCGAAGGACGGCCTGCGGCCTTTATCACAGTTCCCTAGGAGGGTGAATTGGGAAACCACCAGGAATTGCCCCCCTGCCTCGGCAGCAGAAAGGTTCATCTTTCCGTCGATATCCTCAAAGATGCGCAATTCCGTGACCTTTTTGACCAGCTGATCGGCATGCCCTGCCATATCGGCCTTAGCCACCCCTAAAAAGACCAGCATGCCGGGCCCGATCTTCCCGACCAGCTCGTCAGCGACCATTACTTGGGCATTCTTGACTCTTTGTATCACTAAACGCACGGTCTGATTATAGTTTTGCCAGGGCCAATTGACAACCCATATCTTTTCTGTTACAAAAAGGAATATGGACGTCAAAGAACTCTTATTGAAGTACTCCTTCCCTCAGAACGTCATCGACATTTTTGAAAAAGAAGGCATCACCACGCTCCATCCACCCCAGGCCGAAGCCATCCGCAAAGGCGTGCTGGACAAGAAGAACGTGGTCATGGCCGTGCCCACTGCAGCCGGCAAGACCCTGATCGCCGAATTGGCCATGCTCAAGTCAGTGTTGCAAGAGAAAGGGCGCGTCCTGTATATCGCCCCCTTAAAAGCCTTGGCCAGCGAAAAATATTTGGATTTCAAACGTAAATACGAACAGTTCGGCATCAATGTGGGGATCGCGACGGGTGACTTGGATTCCCCGAGCAAATACCTGGACCGTTACCAGGTCTTGATCGCCACCGCAGAAAAAGTAGACTCCCTGCTGCGCTCTAAAGCCACCTGGCTCATCAACAGCCTGTCTCTCATTATCTTGGACGAGGTGCATTTTATCGACGATGAGCACCGCGGGCCTACCCTGGAGATCCTGATCACGCGCATGAAACAAATGAAGCCGGACCTGCAGATCCTGGCCCTGTCCGCCACGATCAGCAATGCCCAGGAGATCGCCGGCTGGCTCAATGCCGAACTGGCCTACAGCCAATGGCGGCCCATTCCTTTAAAAGAAGGCGTTTACTACAATGAACGCATCATGTTCAATAATGATTCCATCCGCCTGGTCAAGGAAGAGCCCTCTGAAGACCTACACAAACTCGTGCTCGACACCCTGCATGGCGGCGGCCAGGTCCTGGTCTTTGTCAATTCCAGACGCTCTGCCCAGGCTTCAGCCCGTGAGGTCTCGGTCCATGTCGCGGGCACACTGAAGCCCCAGGAAAAAATACTGCTTAAAGAGCTGGCCCGTGAGATCGCCGATGAACCGGGTGCGACCAAGGTCTGCAAGAAACTTGCCGATGCCATTGTCAACGGCGCCGCCTTCCACCATGCAGGCCTTAAGCCCAAACAACGCCAGCTGGTCGAAGAATATTTCAAGAAGAACATCATCAAGGTGATCTGCTCGACACCGACCCTGGCGGCCGGCGTCAACCTGCCTGCCCGGCGGGCGATCTTACGCGACTGCAAGCGTTATGCCAGCGGCATGGGACAGGTGTTCATCCCCACCTCTGAATACAAACAATGTGCAGGCCGTGCCGGACGTCCCCAGTACGACGATTATGGGGAAGCGGTGCTCATGGCTAAGTCCCTGTCCGAACAGAATGCCTTATACGAACGCTTCATCCTGGCGAAGCCTGAACCCATCACATCAAAACTCGGCAGTGAAGCGGCCTTGCGCATCCATGTGCTATCCTCCGTCGCGGCAGGTTATGTCCATGACATCAACGGCATGTTCGATTTCCTGAGCCATACCTTCCTGGCCTACCAACGGCAGGGTTTGAATCTGATCGGCCTGATCGGTGAGATCTTTGATTTCCTGCATGACAATGGCTTTATCGAAAAAAGCGGCTTCCGTTTCTTCACCACACCTTTCGGCAACACCACCAGCCGGCTTTACATCGACCCCATCACCGCACTGACCTTACGCGACGGCTTGAAGAAAATACACGATGGAAAATCCTTCTCCGACCTCGGGCTCCTGCATTTGATCGCCTGCTGCCCGGACAGTGAGATGTTGAGCGTGGGCAAAACTGACCATGAGGAGCTTGAAAGCCTGAGCCAGCGGGTCGAGGATGAGATCATCCTCAGACCGCAAGACCTGCCCATGCTTGAGGATGTGTATACCTACTATTCAACACTGAAAACCATGTGGCTGATGGGACGCTGGATCGACGAGGAAAAAGAAGAGGCGCTCTGCGATGATTTCAATGTCGGACCTGGGGACATATACCGCCATGTGGAAAGCGCCGAATGGCTGCTCTATACGGCCGGCTGCATCGCCGAACTCAACCATTTCAAGAACCTGACCTTCCTCTTGGAAAATCTCCGCCGCCGGGTGCGCTACGGCATCAAGGAAGAATTGCTCGAATTAGCCAGCCTGCACGGGGTGGGCCGCATCCGTGCCCGTCAATTGTTCGCCCACGGCTACCACAAATTAGGCGACCTGCAGTTCGCCACCGCCGACCAGCTGAGCTCGATCAAAACCATCGGCAAGGCCCTCGCGCGCGAGATCATCGTGCAGGCGCACACCCCTACCCTGAAAAAAAGGCATGCTGGAAAGATCATCCAGCATGCCGAAGAAGAAACCGCAGAATGGCGTGATTAAAGCGCCTGGTGCCCTGACCTCCCGGGAGGCAGGCTCAAAGGATTTTTCCTCTTATACCCCTCCATATCAAAGACCCATTCAAAATCATTCTCCCGCTTCTGGAACCATTCACCGGAGAATATGATCTTCCCTGAACTCTTCTTGATAACGACCAGGTACTGGGTCTCACGCAATTCCGTATAGGTCTTGGCGTTGGGGTCGGTCGAGATCGGAGAGAACCAGTTGTGCCCGAAGACAACGAACCAATACTCCTCGTATTTCAAGGCCTGAGGCGTACTTTTGATATCCGGGGCGGTGATCCGGTAATTCCTTTTTTCCTCGGTGTTCAGGATGTCCTTCTGGGCCATGATCTTGGCCTCTTCCTCACCCACACCGTCGGACGTGTCCACCTTGTCGGCATAGTTCTTATACACCGCGTCCATGGACGCGCAGCCGGACAATACCAGCAGCAACGCTGCCATCATGCATTTTATACCGTTCATTTCCACAGCCCCCTTTTTTCTTCCCTTGCCTGTTGGAACCATTGTTTGAATTTATCCGCGTAACGCACATTGGGCGGGATGGTCAACGGATACGCATACCCTTCCCGGATGATCTTCTCATTGATGAAGGTACCGTCGGCTAGGTACACATAGGCCAAGGTGCGGCCGTAGCGGTCCTTAGGCTCCACATCCATCTCCAAACGAACGTCCTGTCCGTCGAGCAGACCCTGACTGAAGGCCGCTGCCTTGAGACCCATGGCAATGATGGTCTCACGGCTTTTATTCAATTTCTTCACATCACGTTCAAGCTTCGGATTTGCATGGGATTCAGGTGTATCAATGCCGATAAGCCTGATCTTCTCCCCGTTCTCAAGCTTGATGGTGTCCCCGTCATAGACCTTGACCACGCGGCGCAGGTCGCCTGTTACCAGTGGTGCCTGCACGACGTCCTTATGACTGACCGTGAATTGACCGGCAGCAACGGCAAGGATGATCGCCAGCAGGACCCCAAGAACGGTCTTCGGGGCCTTTTTTCTGGCCGTCATGTCAGGAACCTCGTCGAGCGTAAATGTTTCTCTAAATGAAAGACCAGGAAATGATTGAGCACATACTTCAATTCTTTCTTGATCGAATCGGATATGCCAAGCCTCATGGCCAGGTCCCACGGTTCCTGCTGCACATGAAGGATTGATGCCACTGCTCCTTTGGAAATAGCCACTGCTTCCCCCGCGATCTCCTGGCAGCGTGCACAGACCAGACCGCCCAGCCGCATATTGAACCGCGTGGCCCCGCTGATCTTCTCCACACAGCGCACACAAGAATCCAAATGTGGTTTGAAACCGGAAAGGGACAGGATCTTGATCTGGAACATGTGGACCAGCTTGCTGATATCTTCAGTCGCCTCTAGGTCGGCCAGGAAATCCTGCATCAATTGGTAGATCTCCACGTTCTGCTGCTCCACAGCCATCACCGTATCGATGAGCTCTGAGGCATAGGAAGCCGCGGTCATGCGCTTGAGGTCCTGACGCAGGCCGGTATAGTAATCCTTCATGTCGCAATGGCTGATCAGGTGGATGTCGGAATTGCGGTACTGGTAATAGACGATGTCATTGAGGGAGAAACGGTCGACGCTGGAACCGAATTTACGGGGATCCTTGCGGATGCCTTTAAGCACGCCCTTCACCTTCCCAAAATCACGGGTGAAAAAGGTGGCGATGCGGCTGGTCTCACGGAAATCAAAGCTCTTGAGCACAATGCCTTCGGTCTTGGCGATCATGCCTATATTGTAGGGAATACAGACGGGAAATCTACGATTTTAAGGGGAATTTGTGATGCCGAGAAACACCGGCAGGTCCTTGAGCGGCTGGACCCTGGTGATCACCGGCTCAAAACCGGGTGCATTGCGGAACTGTTCCAGAACTATGGGGTCAAGATCGAACTTGATGCCCTGCCCTTCGTTCGTGATCTCAACCTTCATCTTATCGGAATTGAAGTCGATACCACCGACCTTCTTGAGCGCAGCCATTGCAGGATCATCCTGATCTGAGCTCTGGACACGCTTCATATACCTCTCAACCGCACCTGCGATCACTCCATATGGATGCGTGTCTTTTTGTGCTGCATACTGCGCAGTAGATATACGCAAGGCCCCTTCAGCCATGGCCCTTTCCTTTAAAGCATTTGAATTACGAATGAACGGCACAATCTCGCTCAATATCACCGTTGGAGTGACTATCTTTGCCTTAAGCATGATCTCAATGGCTATCAAGGAATCGATCTTCTCCGCGTCTTCTTCTGAACGGGTGGACACACCCCGCAGGCTCTTTTCATTCCTGACATGCGCCACCTCATGTGCGATCACGTATGCCATCTGTGCATCGGTTATACGCTTCTTGGCATGTTCTTCCGCAAACCATGTCAGTATGCTCACCTTTTCTTTATGCGCATTCCCAAGACTTACAAGATCCTCAGAAAGTTCAAAGGACATATTCCGAGATGCAAATCCATCCGAACTGCCCACACGCGCAGCCTTCAATAGAGGCAAGAAAAATTTGTCCCGCAAATATGTCTGCTGCTCCGCCGCTGCCATCGCCTTATCTGCCTTTAACTTCTCGATCATACCCTCTAGGGTTTCCTTGGAAGTGGGGTTAATGATCTTATTGCCATCCGTGGGAAGACTCTTGATAAAGTACACTTCATGCCCTTTCCCAACGGTAAAAAGAACAGGACCGACGATCTTATTCACCTCATTCGCCATATGCTTGCTGCGCCGGTCAACCACCAGCTTATTCTGTTCCGCCGCTGCGATGGCCTCCTCGACTAAACCCATACGGCCTTTCAATTCATTATTGGCCCCTGCCAACCCAATGATCTCTGCCTTGATCTGTCCGCGCCTGCCCGCATCGTCCAATGCCGTCAGGAGATCAAGTCGTGCCCTGATCTGCTTGAACAGCTCCGTACCGCTGACAAATTCGCCCAAGGATGTTATTGCAAAGATCAGGCGCTGTCCCGCCTCCTCCCCTTCCTTCCTTAACCCTGCATCATCCACGCCTACGATCCGCACATTGTCCAATAGAGCCGCATGAGAGATAAATTTCATATAAACCGCGGGACCAAGGCTCAGCAAAAAGACATTGTCCTGCTCCTGCCGCTCAATACCTTTTTCCTGCATAATAGCCCGGACCCTATCGATCTTGCTTCTGACCTTATCCACATCTGCCGGCAACCATTGCGGCGTAGCTTCTACGGCAATGGTCTTGACCTTGGCCGAACCCTTGACAGCTTCTTCAATGATCGGTATTTCCTTACGGATACTGGTCAAAGCAGAACCCAGACCGGAGAGCATGGACTTTATTTCTTTCTGGGCAGCAGCCGGACTATCGTTCGCCATCTGCCTATTAAGATAAGCGTTCAAGCGTTCCAAATCCCCATGTTCATGCCCCAGGACGATCACAGGCCGTCGCTTTGAAAAAATGCTGGCCCCCATCAGATCTTGCGGTAACATCACTCCGGCACTGACACCAGCTATTGCGATTCCCAGCTTACTTAAAAATTGACGCCGTCCCATGTCTGAAGACATAGCACGGTCTCGGCCAAAAGGTGATAAGGATACTCCCAGATCGATCAAACCTGCCTGGGACACCTTGTTCATTGCCCCCTCATCCACCGTCGTATCCAGCATGGCCATGTCCATCTTGAACCCACCCGAGAAGTACTTCCTGGGGATCATGGTCCCGGTCGCAGGGTCCTGCTCTTCTTTAATGTAATTGTACACACCCTTCTTGAAGGCCTTAACGTACTGCTCGTATATCTTCTGCTTCTCTTGGGGGTCTTCAATGTTGATGCCCGCGATCTTATTCTTATCCGCATACACCTGCGATAGGACGCTGTCCTTGATCTTCTTCTTGTACCAAGCAGCGAGAATCAATGAGCTATAGACTTGTCTGAGCTGCGCAAAATTCTTGCCTTCGTTGACTTCCTTCTCAAGCTGCGGGATCACGATCTCTCTGATCACTTGAGACGCAAGCGTAGCGGGTGACCCGGAGGCGGGGACCACGTTCGCCCGCAACGATAGTGAGGACGAACGGGGTGCCGCAGGGGCAGGACCCGCTCCACTCTTCTCGATCGCCAGATAGTCCTCCTCCAACATGACCTTAAGTCTGCTCTCAACAACATAAGCTGTTCCTGCCTTGGCATTCTCGTAGAGCACTGCCTTGGATGGGACGATCCAGACCTTGTTGAAGGTATTGACTGGAATATCGGTCGTACCAAACTTTGCTGTGGCTTCTTCATACACCCGCTTCCAAAACTTCTGACCGAATTCATCCTCAGGGTAGATGAGCGATGCCGTGATCTGCTTCAAGAGATAATCTTGGGCCAAGAGGTCGCGGCCCATGTCGGTCTGGCCGAAAGACTCAGGCACGATGCGGTCTTTTTCATATGGAGACAAATTTACCCAAAGATCCCCTTCCGGGACGGTCAGGCTTGCTAGGAAGTATTTGATGAGCTTGTTGGATTCATCCTTAAGCGCTTCATCGGCCAATTGGCTTTCGCCTTTGTCTAGAATGAAGTCGAATTGGAAGGGATCTTCGGGATGGACTTTCAGGCCTTTTAAAAGTGCGGGGGAAAAGTCAGGGCTGAGGCGGACCATGACACCAGGGTTAGGCAAGACCAATTCTTGGGCCTGGACAGACGGGGTCCCTGTGAACCCTAAAATAAGGGTCAATATGGCACAAAGAACCTTGCGCAAGGATGAGGTCAGCACACTATAAGTATGTAATATATATAGTCTAAAAACAAGTCTCAAAGGGCCTCGGGGCGATTTGCAACAGTGAGGGGAAAACGCTTTCCGCACCAAAAACCCCATGCTATACTTGGATTGTATGTACAATGAATTTTATTCCCTCACGGAAGACCCGTTCAATATCACCTCAGACCCGGCGTTCTTCTTTCCCTCCACGCGCCATGAAGAGGCCTTTATCCATTTGATGTACGGTATCGCCGCAAGGAAGGGCATCATCGTCATCACCGGTGAGATCGGGACCGGCAAAACCACTCTGTGCCGTACGCTCCTCAACCGGCTCGACAGCAGGATCAAGACGGCCTTGGTCCTCAACCCCTCATTCAGCGACCTCCAATTATTACAATTGATCATCCGCGACCTAGGGATCCCCTGCACCAAGGAAAATAAACTCGACCTGGTCACCGCTATCACCCAGTTCTTGATGGAACAATCCCTCCAAGGCAATAATGTCGCGGTGATCATCGATGAATGCCAGAACCTGAACATCCGCCAGCTGGAACAAATACGGCTCCTGTCCAACCTGGAAACGGAAAAACAAAAACTCCTGCAGATCATCCTCGTCGGGCAACCGGAATTGTGCGAAAAGCTCAAGGACAAATCTCTACGCCAATTGAGCCAACGCGTGAGCGTGCGCTACCACATCCTGCCCCTGCTCAAGGAAGATGTGGAGAAATACATCGTCCACCGGCTGGGCATTGCCGGAGCGGACAAACGGCTCAAGTTCACGCCCCAGGCCTTCAGCGCCATCTTTGAATACTCTAAAGGCACCCCGCGCATCATCAACATCCTCTGCGACCGCGCCCTGCTGGCCGGTTTTGCGCGGGAGACCTTCACCATCACCGACGAAATGATCCATACCTGCGCCAAGGAGGTCCAGACCGTTTATGAGCATCATTCATGACGCCTTAAAAAGGGTACAAGCCAATTTGCAGAAGGACCGCAAACACACCGCTCCGACCGGAACGGAAACCTCGTCGCAGGAAACTTCCACGGCAGAACAGCCTGAACAATCCCGGAAGTTATCCCCCGTGCTGGTCATACCGCTGGCACTGATCGTATTGGCAGGGTCCGCATGGTTCATCTATCAACAGGCCTTGCCCTATTTCCCCCAACTCAAGACCATGGTGCCCAAGGACTTCAAAGGCCTCAAAAGCTTTAAGCTGCCTGAAAAACAAAAAGACCCGCAGCCGCTGGTGAAGGTGGCCCTCTCCTCCGATAATAAAAATACATTGAACGTGCAAGGGGTGCTGGACAACAGCGGTCAATCGGTGGCCTTGATCAATGGTAAGATCTATGAAGAAGGCGATACGGTCAGCGGGGTGAAGATCCTGAAGATCGGCGTGGATGTGATCCGGATCCTGCGCAATGGCAGGGAAGAAGAACTAAAGGTGCGTTGATCACGCCATGTGGGAATTGATGGCCGCGGTGATGGTGCCCATAGGGACATCCTCAACCACCTTGACCCGCCCTATCTCAGTCGCCAAGACAAAACGGTTCCTGCCTGCTACGAATTTCTTGTCGTGGCGCATCAACTCGATGATATCCTTGAGCTTGACCTTATTGATCTTTTGCGGCAAGCCGATGGCGCTGATCAATTGACCCAAACGCTCTGCATCCGCAGGTTTGAACAATCCCAAAGCACAGGAGATCTGGGCCGCAACACGCATCCCCAAGGCCACCGCTTCCCCATGCTGGTACTGGCCATAACGGCTGGCCGCTTCAACGGCATGTCCCGCAGTGTGGCCAAAATTTAAGATGGTGCGGATGCCCTTGGTCTCTTTTTCGTCCGCCATCACCACCCTGGCCTTGATGCGGCTGCACGACTCGACGAGATGCGTCAGGGACTTGGGATCGCATTTCAATATCTTCCCATAACCCGCTTCAATGAAACGAAACAAGGCCGCATCATCAATGACGCCGTACTTGACCGCTTCGGCCAAACCATTCCGGATCTGTCTGGGGCTCAAGGTCTTCAATACCTTGGTGTCGCTGTAGACCATCTTCGGCTGGTAAAAAGCACCGACTAAGTTCTTGCCGTATTTAAGGTCAATGGCTGTTTTCCCGCCGATGGCAGAATCGATCTGGGCCAGAAGCGTCGTCGGCACTTGGATGTACGGCACGCCGCGTTTATAAATGGCCGCGACAAAACCGCTCAAGTCCCCGATCACGCCTCCGCCTAACGCAATGACGAATATCTTCTTGTCCACATCGTAGGCAGCGATCTGCTCGATCAAACGCAGGGCATAGGCCGCGCTTTTGCTGGTCTCACCTTCGGGCACATTCAATACCCGGACACTGTACCCAGCCTTCTTCAGGGCCGCAGCAAGCTTGACGCCATGCAAACGTTCGATCACCGGATGGGAAATGATCACCGCATCCTTACCCAGACCAAGGTTCTTTAGGTGTTTAGGAAATTCGCCTAGGATATCGTGGCCGATGACGATCGGATAGCTGTTCTCTTTTAATTTCAGGTCAATGTGTTTGGTCATATTTGTATCCCCAATAGGAAACCAAGATGGCTGATGAACGGGTAAAGCGATTCTAACATACCCAGCTGCAGGAGCACAACGACGATGATGAGCCCGAAAGGTTCCAGCCTGCTGTACTGGTAGGCCAACGGCCTGGGTAACAATGCCATGACCACCCTTGAGCCATCCAACGGCGGTATGGGCATCATATTGAAGACCGCCAGTGTCAGATTGAGCAAGACGCCCCAACCCAGCACATAGCTCCATTGTGAAAGGAACGGGAGCTTGTATAGCTGTATCAGTATCGCGGCCAAAATGATATTGACCACAGGACCGGCAATGGCGACCAGGATCATCCCCAACCGACGGGGTTTGAGGCGGCCGAAGTCGACCGGCACCGGCTTCGCCCATCCGAACAGCAGCAGGGAATGGGTCAACTTGAAATAATGCAGGAGAAAAAGTCCTCCGGGAATGAGCACACTGCCCAATGGATCAATGTGTTTCAAAGGGTTTAAGGTGATCCTACCCCTGTCCTTGGCCGTGCTGTCGCCCAATTTATAGGCCACCCATCCATGGGCCACTTCATGCAGGACAATGGCCGGGACAACGGCAAAGATTATAAGGGCGATGGCATCGATCATTAAAGGACGAAGGAGATCTTCTTAATATGCAGTACGGGATACAACAGGGTTGACGTGCCGTCGGCCGCTGTGCCTTCGATACGCACAATGGCGCGCTCAAAACGCTCAAGGCGGGGCGCATCCTTGAGATAATACACCGGCACTCCATTGACCAGCACCTGGTACTGCACACCCTCCGACGGATAAACGGCCAGACGTTCAAGACGCCCTTCCACAGCCACTAGCACAGGCGCCTTGGCAGCAAGGGTCGCGGCCGGGGTTTCCACCTTCGGGACGTCGATCATTTGCGGGACAGGCTGTGCAGCCAGAGGTTTTTGAACCAGATGCGCGGGCACGTCCTTGGACTTGAGCTTCACGAAATCCGCGTGCACCCAACCCGATGTACCGAAAGGTGCTTCGACCTTCCACCAGTCGTTGGTCTTTGCGATCAATCGGACAAGGTCACCTTTATTGACCTGGCCCAAAGGAGAAGCTTCGGCCGCCGGTTTGGCGCGCACATTGATCCTGGTGCCGGTGATCTCACCGGCATTGGCATCATGGACCTGAATATAATCGGCACGGATGAACGCGGATGCCGACGAGGAAAGCTGCACCTGGTACCATTCATAATTACGCCCGATCACGACCAAAGGGGCGCCTGCGGACAATTTGTCAACGGCCTCGAAATTGGTATTGGCCCCGGCACGGACATTGACAGGGCCTCGGGAAACTTCCCCCAGAAAAGGAAAATGCTCATCAGCAGATCCCAGGCCGGTCAAGGCCAACATCAGGACTACCGATGAGCACATATTCCTAAAAATGCGCATGCTTACTTTTTAGCCGCACCTGCCGCAGGCTTGGCTGCAGTTTTAGCCGCACCGGCTGCGGGGGCCGCAGCACCTTCAGCGCCCTCTTCAGCCTTGACCTTCTTCTTGGCCTTGACGCGGACGATCTTGGTTTTGGGCAGGCCCGTGACAACAGATTCTTCTTTCCAAAGACCCTTCTTCATCAATTCCTTGATGCGTTCAATGCGGGTCTGGACGCTGCGCTGCTGCGCACCGGCTTTATCGATCTTCAACGAGGGATGCAATGACATCTTAAAATCTCCTTACACTTGAACCGCGGTATTTCGACTGGAGTTTCTTTTGGGCCGTATCCGCAGTTTCCTGCGTTGCGAACTGCCCCAAACACACCAACCAGAAATCACCCTTTTTAATGAGAAAACTCTTGATCCCTTTTGCTTTCAAGGCCAAAGCTTCCTGCTTGGCATAGTCCCCATTCTTATAGCTGGCCACCTGGACGGTGAAACGCGCGGGCTTGGCCACCACAGGCAAGGCTACTGCCGGCAACACCACCGCGACCTTTTTCGGGACCGTGATGAATCCGCCATTACCTGCCTTTGCCTGCGCAACCGGAACGGCCTTTTGCACCGCAACAGCCTTGACGGGCTGCGGGGCTAAAGCCGGTTTTACCGCTGGTACTACCGGTTTGCGCGGGGCCAGGTTCCATGCCGCGGAGACCCGCTCATCCAGGGCCTGCGCGGCCAAATGCTTGCCGCGCTCGACGCCTAAGGAGAATGCAAAAAGTGCCACCATTATACCCAAAATGGTCAAAATGACAAGACTTTCTATGGAGAGGGTCAAATTCGCCAAAAGGAACCTGGGTTTGTTGACATCCTCTAGTGTTGCTGAATTTGCGGGGAATAATTCGAATTGCGGCTGCTTATAATTGATGTTCATGCGGTATCCGGAATAAAAAAGTTAATGAATAAAAGAATAATGACAGATAGAGGTGCTGACGGAAGCCATTATAGTTCTAGTGCTTAAGCAAAGACAATAGTTTTCTGAATTTTTTTTGGGAAACCAGGTGGGTAAATGCATTGACGACCTTCGGATCGAACTGTGTGCCGCTGTTTTTCTTAAGCTCAGCCGCGGCCTGGGTGATGTCCATGGCGGCGCGGTAAGGCCTTCCCTGCACCATCGCTTCGACAGCGTCGACGACGGCAATGATACGCGCACCCAAGGGGATCTGCTCCTTCTTTAACCCCGACGGGTAACCGGTCCCGTCATATTTCTCATGGTGGTAAAGGATGATGGGCAGCACGGGTTTGAGGAACTCGACGGGCTTGATCAGCGCGACGCTGTTCGCCGTATGGTTGCGGATGACCTGCAGCTCCTCCGGAGAAAGTTTCTCGCGCTTGGACAGGATGCCGAAAGGCACATCGATGATGCCGATGTCATGCAGCAGCGACGCGTATTCAAGCGACCTCACCCCGTCGTGGCTGACATTCAATTGCAAGGCCAGGGCCTTGACGACCTGCGTGTACGCAGGTGTGTGCGTCAATTCCGCCCGTCCCTGTTTCTGCACAAAATTGCCGATGGACTTGATGCTGCCCAAGATGACCTTCTCATGCTGTTCATGGAACTGCAGATTCTTGACCGCAGTGACTGCCTGCTCGGCAAAGACGGAAAGCATTTCACGGTCGAAATCATTGAAGGCCTCATCCCCCGCCTTGCGGTGGACAAAAATAGCTCCGAGGTAATCGTCGGAGATCAAGGGCAGGCCGATGGTATCAGAGGTGAATACCGACGCACCGCGGGCCACATGCATGGCCTGGGCCGGGACCTCTTTGAGGTCCTTCGGTTTTTCCCGCAGCACATTGATCTGGTTATTATAACTGGCGGCGAACAGAATCCCCTTCTTGTCCGCATCAAGGATATAAATGTTTGCTGACGAGGCGCGGATGAACTGACACAACAGGCGGGTCAGGCGCAGCGTCAATTCCTTGACGGTGTAGGTAGAATTCACCAGCCGGTACACCATGTGCACGGCGGAAAGGACCAGGCGATAGCGTTTGGCTACGGGCGTTCCCATGGGGATGCGTTAAGCTTTCTCGTAAGGATCGAAAAGACGTTTATGTTCATCAATGGCAAAACGGTCCGTCATCGATGCAATATAATTACCGATCAATTCATGTTTCTGCGCTTCCGTGAATTTCACGTCGCGCGGGTAAATCGAATATGGGAGCTGCTTGGGATTGTCTGAGTATACCTTAAAAAGGTCTGCCAGGACACGCTTGGCCTTGAAGGTCATGCGCTCGACCCGCCAATGGTGGTAAAGCTTGGTGTTGAGCATGGCCTGCAGCTCGTCACGTTCCGCCGCCATGGTCGCGGAAAAACCAACGGCATATTCCTTGGACTTCTTCACTTCCGCAGATGATTTGAAATCCAATTCCTTAAGCCGCGCATCGCTCGTCATGAGAAGGTCCCTCATCTGCATGTCGATCAATTCCTTGACCACCTGGTAACGGAACATCTGGCGTTCGCCGCTGGCCGGCCTGCCGCGCGCCTCGATCTTCTTGATGGCTTTTTGCCACAGGGAACTGGCCATCAGGTCTTCCTCGCTGATACATTCGGACTTAAGACCGTCATCCACGTCGTGGTTAAGATACGCCAACGAATCCGCGATATCCACGACCTGAGCTTCCAGCGTCGGCCCTTCTTTATATTTGCGGTAGACCTCCCCGCCCGGGGTGTCGTATACGGTCTGGTGCTTAAGGATGCCGACCAAGACCTCACGGGTCAGGTTCAAACCGGAAAAATCGGGATATTTTTTCTCAAACTTGGTCACGATCTCAAAGGAACGCAGGTTGTGGTTGAAGCCCTTGGGGTTGCCCTGCTTGACCAGCTCGTCGATGGCGTCCTCACCGGCATGGCCGAAAGGCGGATGCCCTAGGTCATGGGCCAGGGCGATCGCCTCGATCAAGTCCTCATTCAGACATAGACTACGGCCGATGGTGCGCGCCAGCTGGGCGACTTCAATGGTGTGGGTCAGGCGCGTGCGGTAATAGTCCCCCTCAAAAATAACGAAGACCTGGGTCTTGTATTCCAATTTGCGGAAGGCTTCAGCATGGACGATGCGGTCGCGGTCACGCTGGTAACAGGTGCGTCCGACGTGGTCAGGCTCCGGGTATTCCCGCGGGCCGGCATCCTTGGACCTCATGGCATACGGCGCCAGGATCTTATCTTCCAATTCCTCTATGTCTTTGCGTGTGCGCATGATTTATTGTGCCGCTTTCTTGATCGACTTATAAATACCATCCAGAGACTGCGAAATGACCTTGGTCTGTGCCGTAATGGGCATGAAATTGTGGTCACCCTTCCAACGCGGGACAATATGCATATGCACATGGCCCGGGATACCGGCACCGGCGATACGCCCCAGATTAAACCCGATATTAAACCCGTGAGGGGTCAATGCTGTCTGTAGGAGTTTCTTGGTTTGAAGCAGGATATCCATCATTTCGGCCAGCTCTTCCTTGCCCATCTTGCTTAGGTCATTGACGTGGCGGTTAGGGACAATAAGGCAATGCCCGTTGCTGTAAGGATAAATGTTCAATACGGCGTATATATACTTGCCGCGCAGGAACACATAGTTCCTAGCATCAGTCTTGGACCTTACAATGGCGCAGAATACACAGCCCTTGTGCTGGTTCTTGTTGACCTTGGTGATGTAGGTTTCACGCCACGGCGCCCAAAGACGTTCCATATCAGATCTTGATTATCTCCGCCCTTATTTTACCACTCTTTAATTCGATCTTCCCATAAGAAAAATACGGGGCCCGGCAGACATCATTGGGGCTGCCTGGATTGAAATAAAGGGTCTTTCCGGTCTTCTGGTTCAAAGGCTGGTGGGAATGGCCGAAGATGATGAGGTCCGGATCTTCGTCCTTGAACATGTCCTTAAGATTGTCCATGATCTCCCTGTTCATACCGTGACCATGGCCGATACCCACCTTCACGCCTTCCGCTTCAAACAGTTCCTTCATGGGCAATTTCTTCTTGAGCGGAGGATCGTCCATGTTGCCCTGCACGGCCTTGACCGTCGGACCAAGGCCTTTAAGCAATGCCAGGGTCTCGGCATCACAGATGTCACCGGCGTGGATGATCAGGTCGGTCTTCTTCAAAGCTTGTAATAATTGAGGGGGAAGGATCAGCGAATGGGTATCAGAAAGGACGCCTAGGATCATCTGACAATATACGGCTCGTCGTGAAGGTGCATGAGGCAATTGATCTCTTCTTCATTCCACACCCACAATTTCTCCTGCAGGGCGCGGACCTTGGCGCTGTCATCCAGGCCGCTCAAGGATACAATGACGCAGCGCTGGGGCTTGGGCGACATTTTCTTCATTTCATCCACAAAAGCACCCAGGTCATTCTCATGCACCGGTTCTTTCTTAAGGACGATCAGCCATTGCCCCTCTTCACCTTGGGCAGTAATGGCATCGATGAAATTACCAGCGCCCAAACGCATCTTGAGCGGTGCAATGTCCCGGAACATGGACAGCTTGTACTTGCGGCCGGAAAGGTCGAAGGATTCGCTGTCGAACTTATGCAAAAGGTCGATCATGCGGGACGCAAGGTCCTTGCGGGCGATCATCTGGAAATCATTGACCGCACGGTTGATCTCTTCCTTGAAGGTCTTGCGGCTGCGTCCGGACTCCAGGTCGATCGAATGCAGGCGACGCTGATGGACATACTTGATCCAGTACTTGAACAATTTGTCCTTGATATGGTAATAATTCCCGTTCTTCTCGACGATGTCGGCGCCCATCAGCGTGTTGATGCGCTGGGCCACCTGGGAAGGCTTCAGGCCCAGCTGCAGAGCCAGGTCAGCAACGCGGTGATGGCTGGATGCCAGGGCGATCAGGACCGAGGACAAAGGCCCTTCAGACTTGCCGCGGCACAGCTCATTGACCATCAATTCAAAATGACGGCTCAACACACCCCACGGATTGAAGACCAGATTCTCAATGGCCTGGGTCATGATGGGGGCATAGATCTCTTCCTGGCGGTGCACCCCGCACATGGAGATCAACTCCTGGCAGAGCACATTGATATACAACGGATGGCCGCCGGTAAAATCCGCCATGAAATTCTTGAGCTGTAAACCGGTCTTGATCCCCTGCAAATGCTTATCCATCAATTGCTGGCTCGTCGATGCATCAAATGGATGGACGAGGATCTCCTCGAAACTACCAAAGAGCAGGGACAATTTCTCGGAAAGGATGGTGCGGGCCTGCTCGCTGTAGGAACTGGTGACCACATACAAACAGTTCTTCTGGGTCATGATCTGCTTGCCCAACTGGGCAAAAGCGTCAGGAATACCAAAATTATTCAAATTCTGGAATTCATCAAAGATCAGCACCAGGGATTTGCCGCTCTCATTGCAAAAGATATCCGGCAGGGCCAGAAGCGCCGAATAGATCTCCCCTGCCTTTGACACCGGATGGGCTTCAATAACCTCAATGGCCGCCACGGTCTCTGGAAGCATGGCCTTGGCTGAAGCGCATAAGATCTTGAGGTCTTCCTGCGGGGCGATGCCCTGACTCTTGAGGTAATGATACAGCAGGGTTTTGGTGAATTGCTGGGTAAAATACAGGAAATCACGGGATTCAAGATCAAGATACAGGATGACGGTATCCTTCGCGTCATTGTCCTCGACCAATTTCTGCACGATCGCGGTCTTGCCGATATAACGGCTGCCCAGGATGGCGACGTTCTGGCGGTAGCCTTCACGCAAACCATTGATGCGCTTGTTGAGCAGGTCCAGGATGGCCTGACGCCCGTAAAAACTATTGTCGTGATCGATAACGTTCATTATGGCAAATAATACAAAGGATTAACGGCTTTCTCACCTTTACGCAATTCAAAATGGAGGAAACTTTTCCTACCGACCCGTCCTACTTCCGCAACGGGGTCACCCTTGAAGACATGGGTCCCGAGCCTCGCCAATAAAATACGGTTCTGTGCATAGACGGTGATAAATCCATCCCCGTGGTCCAGCATCAGCGTCTGGCCGTAACCAGCCATATAATCGGACATGACCACGACGCCTTCCCGCACCGCCTTGACCGTCTCGCCTTCAGAAGCCTCGATATCGATCCCGCGGCTGACCGCTTCACCGCGCCGGTCATTGAAATATGAAAGCACCTTGCCCTTGAGCGGCCAGGAGAACTCTTCCTTGTTCTCATCTGCCGTGCGCACCGGTATTTCCTGCACCGCTGCTGCACCCGGGATTAAGATCAGCTGATCCACTTCAATAGCTGCAGCATTAGGGATGTTATTCCCCGCAATGATATCTTCCACCGGAACGCCGTAGGCCTTGGCAATGCGCCAAAGCGTCTGGCCCTTGACCACCTTATGGTAAACGCCGTCTTTCTTTTTGGCCTCGACCACAGGCGCCGTCACCACAGCTTCATCATGGAGCGGCACCGACCTGTACTCACTGGTGGAACATCCCCCCAAAAGAACAAAAGACACAAGTAAAAAAGCGGGGGAAGGGAATCGAACCCTCGCCTTCAGCTTGGGAAGCTGAGATACTACCACTGTATGACCCCCGCGTCGCTCGCAATGCATTAATAAACGAGGTGCTCGCTCCCCATCAGGGGGACCCAGGTCCCCCTTTTGGCGCTCAGGCGCTTCGCGCCTTCGCTGTCAAACCCCCCCGAAAATAAAACTCGTGTTTCAGGGGGAAAGTTTCCCCCTGACCCCCTTCATGATCTTGCTTTCAGCAAGATCATTCGCTCATTTCATAAAATACTTTTAAACTCAGCTACTGCTTGGCCTGGGTGTTTGGCTAAGAGGATATCTCGGCACACCGCGGCTCTTGATGATCCGGCTTTTACGATCAAGTCTATGTTGGCACGGCTGATGCCGCCGATCGGGTAAACAGGGATCTCGATCTTTTTAAGAACAGTCTGTAACAATTTGAGGTCCATCGGGTTTCGTTCCGGCTTTGTTTTTGTTTTGAACACCGAACCGAAACCGATATAATCCGCGCCTTCTTTTTGGGCCTTCCTCGCCTGCTCCATGTTCTGGCAGGAAACCCCGATGATGGCGCGGGGACCTAATAACTTCCGGGCATCGCTGTAACTGATGTCGTCCTGCCCCAAGTGCACACCATCTGCCTTGGCCAGGATCGCCAAGTCCACCCGGTCATTCACAATGAAAGGGACCTTGGCCCCGGTCAGCTTCATTGCCTGCCTGCAAAACGATAAAATATCTTTTGCACAGCCGGATTTGTTCCGTAATTGTACTATACCGATCCCAAAACGTACAGACTCTTTTAAGACTTGCAGGAGCTGTGCATGGCCCAGAACATCAGCGTCGAGGATCAAGTATAATCTAGCGTGTTCTAAGCGCTTTTTGTTCGATGGCATAGAACCTGTACCGGAGATGTTTGACTTGGGTCGAGGTCTTGGGGCTGAGCAGCTTAATGATCTCTTCCAAAACCCTTAATGATTCCTTAACACGCTGGGCATTCGCCCAGAAAACGGCGTCCAAGTCCGGCCTTTTTGCTTCACTTGCGCTCGTAGCCTTGCCCACATCCGCCGCGATATCACGGCTGGCCAGGGCTTTGAGCATGTCCACGGACGCAACCGCCTGGGTGAGGTCATGCCGCAGGGTTTTCAAAGAACGTGTCAGCGCTTTGTCATCCCGGACATAGCGACAAATGTCCTCGCAGAC